>CAYMFZ010000157.1:0-10050 GCA_964389585.1 uncultured Pirellulaceae bacterium
GCGAATCCCACTACGATGATCGCACGATTTTAGGTTTTGAAATGTCCTCTAGTTCATTGGCCAGTGGATTCCGAGCAACAGGCCCAACCCTCACAGCCGATTCAGATTGTCAAAGTTTGCTGAGGTTGCAGGTCTTGCCAGCGTTGGTTCGATAGCAATTGTAAGCCAGCAATGATTTGCATGTGGCCGACACCACAGCAAGCAAACTTATCGGATAAGAATCGCAATGACAAACGAAGAACAAGCTCCAGTTGAAAACGAACTTTCAGATCTCAAGCGAGCGAGAAAGAAAAAGGGTCGCAGCCTTCAGTCTCCCCTTGAGACTTATCTTCGCGAGATCAACGAAACGAATTTGCTAACCGCAGACGAAGAAAAGGAGCTTGCTCGAGCGATTGCCAAAGGCGATGTCCGTGCTCGGGACCGAATGGTTCGTGCGAATCTGCGATTGGTCGTTAACATCGCTCGTGGCTACACTGGCAAGGGGCTTGGACTTCAGGACTTAATTGAAGAGGGCAATCTCGGGCTTCTTCGAGCGGTTGAAGGTTTCGATCCTGAAATGGGAACCAGGTTCAGCACCTACGCCAGTTATTGGATTAAGCAGTCGATCAAGCGAGCGTTGATCAACTCTGCGAAAACCATTCGAATTCCAGCGTACATGGTTGAGCTTCTTTCCAAATGGCGGCGAGCAAGTGTCCGTCTCACCGATGAGTTGAAGCGAAATCCGACTCCAGAAGAAGTGGCGCGTTTGTTGGGTCTACCGAAGCGTAAGCTTCCAATCATCAAGAAAGCGATCCAGATCTACAACTCGACGCCGCAAACCGATCAGTCGGATTCGGGATGGTCTTTGGGTGAAATGGTGATGGACGAGAGAATGCGATCGCCAGAGGATGAACTGCTTGAGAATGACATCATGAAGCAGATCAAAACCATGATGCACGATTTGGACGAGCGAGAGTTCAACGTTTTGAAAATGCGTTTTGGTTTGGAAAATACGGAGCCGCATACGCTGAAAGAAATCGGCGAAAAGCTCGGTCTGACTCGCGAGCGTGTTCGTCAAATAGAAACTGAAGCCCTCAAGCGATTGGGCGATGGTCTCCGTGATCCAATGGATATGGAAATGACGCTCCCGTTCTAAAGAATAGTGACTGGTTGTGGGGCTACGGTCCTAGACTGAAGGTCGTGAAATCCCGCAAGGACAAACGGCAATCGATAGTCTGTCTGATGCTTTCTTTAAGTGTTGAGCTATCTTCAATTATCCTAACGCCCTGCGTTTTCAAAGCTTTTGCGTTACGATGGAGCCAAAACGTCGGTTAGACAGCACGACGTCGTCGAGATTGGCCCCATCACGTTGAAGTTACGAAAAAGAAATGCGAATTGGAATCGTCGGAAGCGGAATCGCTGGATTGACGGCAGGTTGGCTGTTCAAGCGCGGCGGCGCGAACGTTACGATCTTTGAAAAGCAATCTCGAATCGGCATGGATGCTCACCGATTCGACTTAGATGATGCGAAAGCCGGTGTGGACATTCCATCTCGAATGTTCAACCAAGCCCAGTGGCCAAATCTCTATCGCCTCTATCGAGAGATTGGTGTTGAAACTGAGCGCGTGGACACCGAAAAGACGTTTGCTGATTTAGGAAGTGAAAAGACTTGGCTCAGGCTAAGCAAAAAATTTCGGCCTAGTCTTTCTGCGAACCTTCTCCTGGATCGGAGCGTTCGCGAGGTCCTTGCTGACATTAGCCGTATGCAATTGGAGGTGCCAACACATCTCGCAGGATCAGAGATTGATTCAATCTCCATGCAAGAGTATTTGCAGCAAAACCAATACAGCGATGGGTTTATCCGCAGGTTTTTATATCCTGCACTTTCGGCAACCGTCTGCACATGTTCTTACCAGTCGCTTGATGCCTATCCCGCACGAACGCTTCTTGAGACGATGCTTAATCTGACCAAGCCGGAAGGTTTGTTTCGAACGAAGCACGGAACCCGGGACGTTGTAGAAAGGCTTTCTCAGGGCCTCGTCGAGATCATACTTTCAACCAGTGTTGAATCAGTGAAGCCATACGACAACTCAGTTTTAGTCGAGTTAAATGGATCGGAAGAGCGGGAATTTGACCATTTAATTGTGGCAACCCAAGCCAATGCGGCCGTCAGGCTTTTGGGTGGAGAGTCGTCGGAGTGCAACGTTCTGAGACAATTCAAGTATGAGAATGTTTCCGTCGTTCTTCACTCGGACGAGCGCCTGATGCCTAAGCGAAGAAAAGACTGGGCTCAATTCAATTTTCTTTCGCAGAGTTCTCGTGAATCGTCGATGTGCTCAATTTGGATGAATGAGTTTTACCCAAATCAAAATTGGGATGGCGACCTGTTTCAAACAATCATGCCAATTGAAACCGCTGACCCTGCCAAGGTTGTCTCAAACGTTTTTATGCAGCGGCCGGTGGTAAACCAGCAATCACTTGCCGCCACGAAGCAAATCCGGCAGTTTCACACACAGAAAGATCGCCGAGTTTGGTTTTGCGGTTCCTATGCGTCCGATGGTGTTCCGTTGCTTGAAAGCGGCGTCGTTTCGAGTCTTAACGTTGCGACGCACCTAGGTTTTGGTTGGCCGGAAGATTCACCACTTTGTCACGCTTGAATGGCAACAACGAGTACAGAGTTTCAGTCTGAGTTGCACAAAAAAAACAGGCTGGCAAATTTTGCCAACCTGTCGGAAGTGGTGATCGTTTTGATGTGCAAGGCGAACTTGGACTACATAATTGAGAAGTAGTTGTCGCAAGCGAAATCCAAGGCTTCTTCGCTGAGGACTTGCGGTCGCTTGAGGTACTTGCAGTAATTTTGAACTTGAAGCAACAAGTCACGTGGATGGCAGTTACGAAGCGGTCGATTGGTTGGCACATAGTGCTTTTGAATCAACCATTGAATGAGTTCGGGCTTCCACTCGAACTTGTAGATGCCACACATGATCTTGAACAGCTTTACAAAGTTTTCAACGGAAGGGTTGGGGACTTCGATCTTGTATGGGATACGTCTTAGAAACGCGTCATCGACAAGGTCTTTTGGTTCAAGGTTGGTTGAGAAAACAACCAATTGATCAAACGGAACTTGGATCTTCTTACCGTTACTTGTGTTCAAAAAGTCGTAACGTTTTTCCAATGGGACAATCCAACGATTAAGCAATTCATCGACCGTCATGCGTTGGCGACCAAAGTCATCAATTAGCAAGAGGCCGGTGTTACTCTTCATCTGAACTGGAGCTTCAGAAATTCCAGTTTGCGGGTTGTATTGAATCTCAAGATGTTCCATCGTCAATTCACCACCGACAACGATGGTTGGTCGCTTGATTCGAACCCAGCGTTGATCGTAATTTCCACCAGCGAGGATTCCTTCGCCTTTTTCGACTGGACATTCTTCGTGACTCATTGGGTCAAAGACTCGAACGATGTCTCGGTCCATTGCGATCGCTCGGGGAATCCAAACGTATTTTCCAAACGCAGCAGTGATTCGTTCCGCAATACTTGTCTTGCCGTTTCCGGGATAGCCAAACAGGAACATGCCTTTGCCGCTGTTAACAGCAGGTCCAAGCTTCACCATCATTTCGGGGTCAATTAGCAAGTCGGAAAAAGCTCGGTTTAGGTCTTCTTCGCTTGGGCTTTGATCGTTAATGGTTTGAGCGGTAACGCTTGCCACATAATCGTCGAAAGCGACGGGGGCGGAACCGAAGTAAGAACAGAATCCAGAGTAAGTTGCACCACGAGAACGACCTGTTTCTGTCAGCTTACACACGTAGCCATTCATGGCTGACTGATCGACGTAACCGAGAACCTGCTCGGACTTGAGACGAGTAATTGCGTCTTCGGTCAATTTGTAAGGCATGCAAATTTGGTTGCTGATCGAGCGAATATTCGCTTCGCCTTTAGCAAGAAGAAATTTGCAAATCAGTTCTTCCATCAAAGAGTCAGAGACTCGCGCTTCGGCAAGCGTTTTCGGTTCGAGCGGAATAAAAGAGCCATCGTTTTCTGCTTCCGCCTGTGGAGCGGCTTGCTCTTGTTTGAGAATGGATGCAACGGGTGAGGACGTTGGAACGCCCGCAGTTGAACCTGGTTTTGCACCAACACCTGATGTCAGGCCGTTAATTCGAGCAAGTAGTTCGTCAATGTTTTCTGCTGGTGCCGCAGCGTTGTTCTCAGTTGAAGGCGCGTTGTCCATGTCGTTCTCTCGTCATAACGTTTCAGGCGGTACATTTCCGCCATGTTGTTGCCAATCAACACAAAGTTGATGCTTCGAAAACTAGGTTGCGTTTTGTCACCAGTCAAAAACTGAAATCCGCAAACAATCGTTCTTGGATGTTTCATCTCTTCTTTGTGGAGTTAAGCCGGTAATTCCGAAACTAACGGTTGCTAACGGTCGCGTTTCGTTGGATATCTCGCGTCGAAGAAAAATTGACCAGCGGTTTTCACGGGAAGATTCAGGTTTTGGCCACAAAAAAGACTGCTGGCTTGTATCACTTATCCTGCGAATGAGATAACCTCAGGCCTCGAAGTCACGCCTTTAGGTGGCTTTCAACAAACAATTGATCAAGAGCTTTTTGAGGAGTGTTGTTATGAAATGCGGAACTTTTATTTGTTTTTTGGCGATGTCTTTGTTGTCTCTGAGTTCGATCGGGCAAGAGACGGCGACACAAGAAAAAAAGCAAGAACAAGCTGGTGAAAAGACAAATGTCGTCACGCCTGTTCCACTCACTGAAGGGTCAGCAACGCTTTCTCCAGACAACTCCAAAG
Organism: uncultured Pirellulaceae bacterium; assembly: GCA_964389585.1. Taxonomy (GTDB): domain Bacteria; phylum Planctomycetota; class Planctomycetia; order Pirellulales; family Pirellulaceae; genus Mariniblastus. Next base: position 4,780 of record CAYMFZ010000157.1, read on the forward strand.
TCGAATTCGTTGGCATTCATGTTGGTGACGACCCCAAGCCACGACTTGGTGGTTTCGAAAAATTCACAGGATCCGTAGCAGTTAATGATGATGGGTCATTCAAAGCGATGACCATAGAATTTGAGACGGCGTCTCTGTGGACCCAAATGGGAGAGAAATTGACAGGGCATCTAAAAAATGAAGATTTCCTTGACGTTGAAAAGTATCCATCTGCAAAATTCGTAAGCAAGTCAACGAAGCCAAGCGAAAAAGAAGGCGTCATCAATATCGTTGGCGATTTCACTTTGATGGATAAGACAAACGAAATCACGTTGCCTGCAACTATCTCAAAAACAGACGCAGGATTAGTCTTGAAATCTGAATTCAAGCTCGATCGCGAAACTTTTGGTATGAACAAAATGTTGGATCGTGTCAGCAAGGAAGTCTCGATTACTTTGTCTGTCGGCGAGAAAACTAAAACTCAAGGTGGCGGAAACGATCAGGCTTCGAAACGTGGTGGGCGCGGTCAACGGGGCGGACGCACGCCTGGAAGTATGTTTAAGAACCAGGACAAGGATGGTGACGGCAAATTGACCGGAGACGAAATTCCTCAATTTCTAAAAGCACGCATTGATTCGATTGATACTGACAAAGATGGCTCAATCACCTTGGAAGAAATTCAAAAAGGGATGGGAGGCCGCGGAGGACGAGGGAATCGAAACTAAGCCGAACGGCTTTGACATTTTTTATGTGGTTCAGTGGTTTGATCGTGAACCTCACGATCAACGAACTTGAACTGTTACGACCGGCGAACGTCGACGACCACCTTTGATGGGGTCGAAGTCGCCACAATTACCGCCAATGATTCAGCCGCGTTTGAAGATTCAATCGCGGCTTTTTTGATGCGCGGCGGGAATTAAGCGAACTGAAATGACAGGTCAATTCAAAATGGATAAAATGGGTCGAGTGGCGGGTTTTTATTTTTCGTATTCAACAAAATCGCGGGTTTCGCTGGTTGCGAAAACGGAAAATCAAGGCTAGGCTGCCAGCTTAGAAGCCGCTTGAAGGGCTAAAAATCCATCACCAATCAAGAGCTAATTGCAAGGAATTGCATCCAAAGGAATATCTCTATCAAAGGAATCGATAATGTTAGTGCTTAGTCGCAAAGTTGGCGAGCGCATTTGGATTGGAGACGAGATTTCAATAACTGTCGTTCGGATTACCGGAGGCGGAGTGCGTCTGGGAATTGAAGCACCAGCAGAAATGCCAGTCGTTCGAGAAGAATTGAAATTGAAATTAGATCAATCTGAGTCTGACTCAGAGTCGGAAGCGCCCTCAACGATAAAATTTCGGGCCAACTAACCAGTCCTGCTGCTGCTTTTCTACTTCAACTCCGAAAAGATATCGTTCGATATCGACGCAGTTTTTGAATTGCCGACTTTGGTTGGAATTCCAGTTCGAATATCCACTCTGCCCAAATTAATTTTGTTCAGCATGTCATGTTGGGCGACGAGTTTATTGAGTGCGCTTAATTTAGCAGCGACACTTGCTTCGCCTTCGACTTCCTTGCCCGGTGCGTTGCCCCAAACGATTCTCGTCCCGGATCCCGACCATAGTTCGAATGGAATAGCCGATCGAGCTGCGTCGGTTTCTCGAAATCGTCTTGTGTAAATCGTCGAGATGCCGACGCTCGCCCAACCTTGGTCTGTAACTGATCCAATCGCAGCGGCGTCAACAATGCGATCGTCTGGCCAATCTCCCCAGGTCGTTAGTTTGGAAAAGTCTTTTGGGAAAGGAATCGTAATGACTGGGAGCGATCGCCCGGTGCCAACGGACTCGGGCATCAAAACGCCTTGACGGTCGACTGGTAAAAGAACCTTTTTGTCGCGTTGGTTTGTTGGCCAAGTTTGACGCAGCGTGATTTGGCTTAGCTCGACGACTGCAACTGGTTGGCGATAGACGAGGTCGATATCAAGTCCAGCCTTCGATTTTTCTATGCTTCGCACGCGCTCGACAAATCCAATTTCTTGAAAAACTTTTGCCGTCTTGGGGACAAGCGACGTATCCAGAAGTGATGTTGAATCTGGTTGGCCTGTGACCAAACTCTTTAAGTCAATATCGGACCAATTGGGTTGCGGCGTCAATCGGATTTTATCGCTGGTGAGTCGGTACTCGTCGTTGCTGACAATCCGATCCTGATGTCCTTCCCACAAGACAATTGCGCCTCCAATAACGATCCCAGTTGCGATCACAAATAGAGTGGCAGGGTGGAGCAGTAGTCCGCGAATCGAAATGCTTGAGATTACTCGATCCAGAAGATCTTGGTTGTGTTTGGCCACGTTGAAGCCCTCGATTTTTTAAAAGTCGCCATTAGATGGTGCACTTAAAACAAAATCGACTTTTTTCGCTAACGAACTTTGGCTTGAAACCTACAAGTTGCAAACCCGTTGCCGTTGGAAAAATCACTACCAAATTTGGATTGCGGTCTCCAGTTGGACGTCTAATCGCTCTGCAACCTGGCTTTTGACTAACTCCATCAGCTTCAACACATCCGAACTGGTCGCATCAGGGTCGGCAACGAAAAAGTTTGGATCGTTATCGAGAAGGGCAACGTTACCGACACGTGTCCCTTTAAGATCCGCTTGATCAATCAGGTCGCCAGCTAGTTCCCCACCAACGTCTTTGAACATGTAAGCTGAATGATGGCCTGATTCAGGTTGTTCGGCTCTTCGGACAATCCAAAGCTTTTGCATTTCTTTCGTGAGCACATCAACAGATTCTCTGTCAAAAGAAAAGTCAGCAGACAGAATCACAAGTTCGCTTAGACTGCTTTGCCGATAAGAAAAGGAAATCGTTTCTTTGGTGTGGGTTAGAATTTGACCGGCACGAGTTAAGACAGTCGCTGCGTCAACCCAAGTCCCAATGTCGACTCCATGCGCACCTGTGTTGTTATGCAGTGCTCCTCCGATGGTTCCCGGCAGTCCCACAAGTTGTTCCGGGCCAGCGAAGCCTTCTCGAACTGCGGTGGCGACGAAATGTGAAAGGCGAGTTCCTCCGCCGACTGTCATTCCATTTTCGTTGACGTCAATCGCGCAGAACTCTGGCGCGGCCAGATGAATGACCAAGCCTTTTACTCCTTCGTCTGAAACGAGTAAGTTTGAACCTGATCCAATCATACGAACAGGTTTTTTGGCTTCGGTGAATTTGGCGACGAGCCCCGCAAGCTCTTCGCGATTCGTTGGTTCCGCAAAATACTCGGCGGAGCCACCAATGTTCAATCGAGTGAAGGGAGCGAGTGGTTCGTTCTCACGAACGATGTGTTCAAATCCGGATAGCAAAGTCACTGGAATTCCTGGTTCATTGAAAAAAGCTTCTCCCTAAGTTTATCGTCTCCCAAGGCGTTCAGAAAGACGTTTAGAAATTCCGTGGGCAATGCCAGCCTGCTATCCTTTGGAAAGCGATGAAGGATATGATCTTCCGAATCTGGCTAAGTTCCAAAATTTTCGGGAATCGAAACGGCGATGGAAGTTGAAACTGAAATTGAAATTGTTGAGGCGGAAGTGGTCTCAAGCGAGCCAAGCATCACAAACGTTTGGCTGCAATGGCTTGGGGTCTTGATTGTCGTGGCGTTGGCTGTTGTTCCAGACTTAATGCGTGCGTTGGATTCGTTGAACGTGACGGAGCCAAGGTTTGTGACCATGAAGCAGCTGGGGTTTGGGCTCATCTATCGCTCCGCCTATGTTTGCATCGTACTGTTCGTCGTTTTAATGATCACCAAAACGGCTTGCCCGTCTATTGGACTCGTTAGCATTCAGTCTTCTGATCTAGGGTGGGGAATTTTGATTTGGCTCGCTGGAACGGTTAGTTTTTATATCGCCGATTTCGGATTGTCGTTCGTAGAATTTTCGCCAACTAACTTTTTCGCAAGTTTCGAACCTCCCTCAACTCGCGAACATTTTCTTTGGATTTTTGCCGGTAGTCTCGCGAATGGATTCGCAGAAGAGGTTATCCTTCGTGGATTTTTGCTAACACGATTCGAAAAGCTCTTGCGGTCAACCACTTTGGCGGTTGTGTTAACCTCTGTCATGTTCGCGTCGTATCATATCTACCAAGGTGTTGGGCCAATGATCAGCATTTTTGGATTGGGATTGGTCTACGGATGCGCGTTTTGTTGGATCCGAAGAATCTGGCCATTGGCGATTGCTCATGCCATCGCAGATTTCGTCGGGCTCGCGGCTTTGGCGCATCAATAACCCCCGCTGAGCAGCAACGGTTACCAATATCGCTCAAGTACGATTTGACCGGGCGATTTACTTCGATGCTTTTTCATTTCACGTTTGCCTAAGACCTCTTCCATCGAATCGAGCATCGCCGGATTTCCACAAAGCAAGATGGAAGAATTGTCCGCACGACATTGAAAGCCCGTCTGCGATTCGATTTCTCCATTGTCGAACAGACCCGGGATTCGACCATTCAAGGTTCCGTCAGCTTCTTCACGCGTGAGCGCTTGAACCAATTTGAAGCGCTCGGGGTACTGTTGTTCGAACGACTTGAGTTCGTCGGTGTAAGCAAGATCGGCGAAATGTCGAACGCCGTGAATCACAACGATGTTTTGAAAATTCTCCCAAGGCTCTTCGGTCCGCAGCATCGCAACGTATGGTGCGAGTCCAGTCCCGGTAGCGACGAGCCAAAGCGTTTCAGCCTCTGGAGTCTTTTTCAAAGTGAAGCTTCCAGCCGCCCGTTGTGAGACCTGCAGTTTGTCACCCTCGCCGAGCGCCCAGAGCTTTGGCGTAAGCTCACCGTCTTCCACCAAAACAATAAAGAAATCCAAAAGTTCGCCATGTGGCGATGCCACAGAATAGGGACGGTTTATGAGCTTCGACTCGTCACCATCGTGGCCTTCAGGGAATACACCTAGTTGTAAAAATTGGCCCGGTAGAAAAGGTGTTATCTCGTCAGCGGCGATTCGAATTGTAATAGGCCTTCGGTCCAAACCTTTTTCTCGACCACTGTCGCCTCGGACCATTTTGGCATATCCGTCTCAGCAAAAAAGGATTTTGATTTAGAACCTTCGCAAGTTTTCAGCACCAATCATCGACGATTTTTGAACGTGAATCAAGCTGCGTCCCGAGAAGCGTTGGTTTCTTTCTCTTGCAAATCTCCCGCCACGGATTTAATTGATCAATCGATATTCAATTCAAGAGAAAGTCGAACAAGAGAAAGTTGTATGACTGAACTATCGGAATCGAAAACTGTCCTTTATCAACGATACCCCAGTTAAAACGCATGAAG
>CAYMFZ010000158.1:0-10039 GCA_964389585.1 uncultured Pirellulaceae bacterium
AATACGACCCGCGAAATGTCTTTGACTAACTGGTCAAGTTGAATTGGGTTCTTCATAGTCCGATGAATCATCTCTTTTTCCAAAACAATCTTGCCATCGAGGCTGATCACAAGTCGAACGTTGCCACTGGCATTCGCGTTGGGATCAAATCCTACCGCGCCGGAAAGTTTTTCATATTGGCCGTTTAGTGCGAAAGCCAGTTTTCCACCGCTTTGCATCGCGAATCCATGCTCGAACTGTTTGACACTCGCCAAGTAAGCCAATCCAGTATCGGTGAAAAATTTAAGGCTGAGTGGCTGGTTGGAAAACGATTCGTTTTTCCTGGCGAGCTTCATTCGACGAAGCTTCTCGACGATCGCGGAACTAGTCATCAACGGTTGCCAGTCGTTAGTCGTCGGCTCAAGATCGCTAAGTAAGACATCTCTTCCGAGCGAAAAATCGAGCCTGGAAATGTGGTCAAGGGAAAATTCGAGCGCGGCACCACAAGCCGTTTGGCCTGTCATTCTACCTGCCACCCAAGAAAGCTTTTTCAGCTTGAATCTCGACTCATCCGTAAGGACAAGTTCACAAATGGGTGTGCCGAATTCACGGCCAGAAGCGTGATAAAGCATCACCGCTTCCATTTTTGACTGGGGAACGCGCGCGGTTCGGTCGTCGATTGAAAAAGTCAATTTTTCGTCAGTGAAATCGCCAGCGATCCCCTCAACCGTATCCAACTCGCCAGCGCGGTTGACCACGATGGCATCACCCTCGCGCGAATCGTCTGCCACGATCGTCCGCCACTGCTTGGCCAGATCCAACTCATTCTCATAAGTCTTAAATCGAATCGATTCAATGTTTCGCGAATTGAATTTCGCCGAGCTGCCGTTTGAAAGTTTCCCTGAAAATTCGCTCGACTTGAGATTGAAGGATTTCGCGTTGAGTATTGAGCCATCAAGCAAGTAGATTTTGGTCACCGGCTCCGGCGGTCGATGGGCGGCAAGACCAAAGTCGATTTTGCTGATTTGGTCAAACCCGAACTTTCTAATTTGACCGTCCGAATCAATTGCTACTTCCTCAAACTCAATCGACGCAGCTCTGCCTTGAACTGTTTCGCCGCTAATTGTCGTCAAGGCGATCTGGCTTTCCTGACCGACAACTGGAACGCAGAAGAAGACGCACAGATAGGCGATGGTCAGCACAGCACTGAGCAATCGAAGTGCCTTGATTGAAAGAGTTGAACTTGTCACTGGTTATTTTCCTTAGCCAGTTGTCGAAAGTACTCTTCAATTACAGCGCGGTAGTGCGGCGGCATGTCCTTGGCCATTTCGGCTAATGCAGCCGCACGGTCAGCAGGCGGAAGGTCTCCCCAGTCGCCGCCATCCTTTTGCCGCTTGCTCTTAACGTCGCCCGCGCCTTTACCGCCAGCAATTCGCGTGTCCTGCATGGGGGAGCTTGATTCGGTGCTGTCCGACATCTGCATGGCTTGTTGCTGCGATTCGAGTTGTTCGATCAATTTGTCAAGTTTGTCGATGACCTTTTTCTCTTCTTCGATTACGAGTTTGCCACTGCGGAACAATCCCGTACGTCGACGAATGTCATTCATCATTCTGGTAATCTCGTCCAACGAGTCGACTTCCATTGGCTGAATGTCAGCCAGCATCAATTTGGAAAGTACGTTATATCGTTTGGGAAGTTTCTCGCCGTGTTCAAGCAGTTGATTGATGGTCGCAAGGCAGTTGTCTTTTTTTAGGAGCTGATGTTCGACAAGTCCGCGATAGAACAGCAAGGTGGAAGGATCCAAAACTGATTCCAATTTGATCAAGGCGAAATTTTCTAACGCTTCGTCATAAAATTCGTTTTGCGTCAACCATCTCGCATAATAAAGCCGGACATGGTCGCGCAAGAAATCAGTTTCTTCCGGATTGTCCAGCAAGCTACTGAAGTCGGGTGCTTTCGAATTGGTTCGTTGTTTTCGCAATCGTTGCCGGACTTGATTGACATCAGGTCGAGCCAGCGCGATGCCGCGGATTACAGAGTCGATAGTCTCTTGGCCAGTTTGTTGAGGAAAATCTTTGTCGAGAAAGGTTTCCAACCGCTCAGTCGATTCTTGCAGTTCCGATTGACGGATCCAGGCTTTAAAAGCCGATTTGATGTCCGATAACTCGACGGGCTGCCAAGTTGTTTTCTGCGCGAGTTCGTTTCGAGTTGATGGCTCGTCTTGCCGTCCCTCTTGCCGTCCCTCTTGCCGTCCCATTACCGAGTTCGATGAACCTAGAAAGCAAATAACGATCGCAAAGCCCAGAAGTAAGACTCGTGCCGAGGCGAAAAGCTCGACTTGATAAGTTGGTTTCAGGAAGTGCGTCATGCGATTTTTACTTATTCTTTTCGTTGACGATATCTCGGGCGATTTCCATGAGCTTGGCTTGCTTGTTTGCCAGTCGCATCAACGCGGCTTGAAGTTCAGGATCATCGGTGTTGCCAACTTTGTCATCTGGGTCGTCAAGGAATTTCGCATAGCGTTGGTGGCGACGATAAATTCGCTCTTGCAAACCCTTTAACATTTTAATTTCAGCAAGTCGATCAACGAGCGGTTTGTCACCAGGCGATCCGCCTTTTTGGCCCGACATTTGAAGCTGCTTCATCCGCTCCATGTCCATTTGAGTCTTGATTAACGCTTCGATCAAATAGTTGAGCGTATCAATGACATCTTCTTCGATCTCGATTGTGATTCGTCCAACTTTTGCGGCTGATAATCGGGCCGCGATCTGCAACATGTCTTGATGCATTTCATCAACCGTTGCAGGGAAAGCGACCGAAGACCCGTCCTCTCGTAAGAGCAACAGAGCGCGGCCGGCATCGGTTGCGATGGAGTTTTGTTCTACTGAAAGTTTGCCTGCGCGAATTTCGAAATCAGTTCCGCGTTGTTCGCTCGCGATTTGATCCAATTTTTGGGTGGACTCAAAAACGCGGACTTGTCTCTCAAGCATTTGACGGAAGCGGCCCTCTAGCATCGCCAGCGTCCGTTCAATTTCTTCCTCGCGCAATTGTCGAAGGATTTCTTCTAGTTCTTTTTTGGCCAGCGCCATTTCGCGCTCGGCCTCTTTCATGGCTTCGATCGCGTCATCTCGTTTCGCCTGCTCCAGCTTTTTCTGGGCATCACGCATTCGCGATTCGGCGGCTTGGATTCGTTTGCGGACAGGGTTTTGGGAATCAGAATCTTGTTGATTTGATTGGTCGCCTGAGGGAGAGCTTTCACTTTGCCCCGGCTTTCCTTGTGATGGCTTTCCTCGAGATGGCTTTCCTTGAGATGGCTTTCCTTGAGATGGCTTTCCTTGAGATGGCTTTGCTTTTCCGCCTTTACCTTCTTGCTTATTTCTTTTTTGGCCTGGCGTTGACTGGTCGTTTGAGTCGTTGCGCGACTGTTCTTCATTATTTGAAGGCTCAGTTTCATTTTCGTCTTTTTCACCTTCTTCGTTCGCCTCGATCTCCTCAGAAAGAGACTTGGTTCGATCAGCGGTCTTGTTCTCAGAATTGACTAACCGCTTGCCGTCGACACCTCCCTCTGCTTGGCCTCGAATCCCTTTTTGAATCCGGAGAATTCTCTCGACTTCTTTGAGATACTCTTGGTGTCTCTGAATGTCGTCGCGGACGCGTTTGCCTCGATCTTCGCTTTGGAGAAGTTCAAGCAAGGCATTGAGATGGACGAGAACTTCGTCTTGATCGCTAACGGCGGCTTTGAGTTTTGCCTTTGTCAAATGATTGACGATCAGCTTCATTTGTGTGGCCGTCATCTTTTCCTGGGATTGGATGAACGCCCGTTGAAGTAGCTTTGATCGAATTGGGTTGGAGCCCTTTTCGAATTCATGCAGAGTAAAGAGCTTTTCCTCAAGCAACTTGTAACGTTCGGCTAATTTCTTTTGTTCGGCTTCTAGTTTTTGGGCTTCGGAAAGTTCCTCGTCTTTGGACGGGTCCGCCTTTTCGTTCGTTTCGTCTTCTTGAAGCGTCGCCGCGTAAGAATCGAGCTTTGAAATCGAAACGATCGACAACACAAGAAAAAATGCCAAACAGACCTTGAACGCCACAAACCTAAAGCGACGTAGAGCGAATCCCAACTCTACCGGCATGTCAACGACGGAAGGTAAGCTAATTTTGTGATTCGAATTTTTCATTCGTACGCTTCTCCACATCAGTTGATTTCGAACTGAGTTGTCAGTTCGTCAATCCAAAAGTCCATCGAACGCCTTGCGTTGCCGCTCTTTTTTCGTTCTGTCTTTCAAGGCTTGTTGTTGTTTGATCATCTGCCGTACGATCTCAAGCAATTCATTTTGCGTTTCGTACTTAATCAAGACGTTCAGCACCTCGTCCAATTGTGCCAGGACTTTGTCCACGTTCTCGATTGAATTCTCGGCAAGCAAATCAGCCGATTGAAGAATGCTGTCTTCTTCTGGGTTGAGATGCAGATCACGAAGGTTGACTTCAAGTTCGATGATGCCTTCTTTTAATTGTTGCATGGACTCGCGCCCAATCAATCGCAATGGTGCAATGATTTGCTCAGAGAAACGCTTTTTTCGGTCTTCTGAATCGATTCGGTTATTTATTAGTTGTAGACGGATGTTGTCAAACGCATTGGCGGAGCCCAGAATTTCCTGAATCGACTTGTCGGTTTGAAGAATCGCTCGCTGGGCAAACAGCAATCGTAGCTCTTGTTTACGAATTTCAGGTTGCGCATCCGATTCTCCCGGTTCGGACAAATCGTCACCATCTCCAGGCTCGATCAAGCCAGGATCGCTGGTCATTGAACTGGCGCGGCTCGACTTCGTGCGTACTAAATAGTTCCTTGCATCTGCTAACTCCAAATAAATTTGCTCAAGTCTCCTGCGTTGGGCGACTTCTAATCGTTCCAGGATCCGAACAAGTTCATTCGGCGTAACAATGTCCAGCGTGTACCGATCGCCCACTCCAATGTTAGGCGATTGATCCAAGTCAAATCTGTCCTCCGAGCGAATCACGAATTGAAGAGTACTACCTTCAGCGGTTGGAAGTTCATATTGAGGCCCAATGTCTTGACGACGCTGTTTGAAGTCAATCAGCGTATCCAATTCGCCTTCATCACCAATTCGAATTGGCTCCTCGATCGTGTCAGCTTCTGCGACTTCGATTTCGACCCAGGTCTTTTGCAAGCCGTGATCATCGGTGACTGAACCTGAAAAAGGAATTTGAACATCAGGTGTGACTGCAGTTCCGATTCCTGTCAAACCGGTTTGGACGACCGGTGGTTCGTCTTTGATGGGTTCGATACTGACAGTGTGCGGTTGCTCCGAAACAAGATTGTCTTGATCGCAAAGATAGAACTGAACATTGACCGCGTCGCGGATTCCCGGAAGCTCAAACTCAAATTCATTTCCACTGGCTTCGATGATCTCCATTTTGTTGTTGGTTCGATCGAGAGCATAAACCTTTTTGAGGTTGTTGTTCGACTTCGAAAGAATCGTGACGCCTGTGCCTTCGGGAACCTGCGCCTGTCCTGACCACGCCAGCGTGCGATCAGTAAATCTTCCCGAGTCTTCATCGAGAATATACTTGGGATACCTAACCGCTAACTCAGTCGATTCCACATTGGGAGGGTCGACGATCGCGATCTTGTAAGGCCCAATTCGGTGGTCGCCGCCGCGCACGTAAAATTTGATTTCCTTCAAGATGCCGCGAAACGGTTGACCGTCGAGCGAATAAAGCTGGAATCCATTGCGGGGAACACCGATCCGTTTAAAGTTCTGAACGCCATTGCCATCTTTTGTTTCATAAATCAAAGAACAATTGGTTGGCAGTCGTTGCGTTTCGTCTGCCCGAACCATGAGCGTCAAAGTTGATCCTTTCGCGATTCGAAACTCGTCATTTTTGGGAAGCAACGTCTGGCCAAGTTCATCGATGCCCTCGACCGGATTTTCACGATTGATCTTGATTCCTACTAATTCGATAGTGCATCGTCGCGGCCAAAGTTTGTTTTCAAGTAAATACAAACGCTTACCAGCCAGCTTGAGCGTTTCAGGTTGAGCGATCGCAAAAATGACAACCGATGCTAACAGAAGACCTGCACAAATTAGACTTCGTTTCAACGGCCGGGAGTTAATGATTGAATTAAGTTCAACGTTTCGTACGAGAGACTCGGCTTGGAGGCGAGTTCCCTCAAGCATCTCTTGGTCAACGGCGACGTTATCGGTTGGTTTGCCAACTTGGTTGACTGTCGTGAGAAGGCTGTCACAAAACTCGGGGTATTTTCGCTCTACCAACAGCGCAAGACTGGAGTCTTTCAGTCGAACAAAGACACGTCGAATCACTAGCCGATATAGCACGAAAGCAACGAGGGAAAACACCAGCACCAACAAGCCGATTCGGACGGGCCGAGAGAGTTCCGGGAGGCCAAACCTGACAGGTAGATAATCAATTGCCAACGAAATCCAAAACGTTAGCAGCAACGCCGAAATTGCAACGGCGATGCCTTCGAGAAAAACGAACCAACGAATTCGTGAACGCAACCGCGTCAACATTTCCGCAATACTCGGCGAGTATGACTTCAACGTTTTACGCGATTCGGATTTTGGTTTGTTTGACGTCAAGTTGGAACGTTTTGATTGGGTTTTGAATCAGTTGTTTGGTTGGTGTTGAATTGGCTTTGGGCTGTACAGGACATATGGCAAAAAGAGGTCTGTGAACTTGGAGCCTATCCCACAACTTGTGAACCGTTGGCGCTAGCCTCGGGGCAGCCAGATGAGTGATCTGTTTTGCTAATTCTTCTGGCCCGAGGCTAGCGCCTTCGGCTCACTGTCGAATAACCTCTTGGTTTTGAGATAGGTTCTTAGGAGGAATGAAAATATTGCCTTTGAATTGTTACTCTTAAATTATTGTCTTGGTTAAGCCAGCTTGTGAAGGCGACGTACGATCCATTCCAACGAGAGTGACGTTGCGATCAATCCCAACAACCACATCATCAGCTTGCGTTGAAAGAATCGATCAAGCGTTCCAGTCAAGAATGTTTCTTGGTCTTGAGTTTGAATCAGCCGGAGAGGTGAAAGCGGATTCGAATCGTCGGTCGAAAAGCTCTTGGTTCCGACGTAAAAATGCCCATGCGTCTTTTCTGCCAATTCTGACAACAACGCATCGTTTCGTTGTGGTTGTTCCTTCTCTAGGTCAGGAATGTTGGCTTGAACGGTTGCCGAAAGCACTTCAAGATCGGGACTGGCTGGGATAGGAAGGTTGATTCGATAGTCGCCCTCACTTCCCGCCGTAAATTGACCGCTGAAGGTTCCCGGGCGGACGGCGTTTTTTGTGGCGTCGAGTTTGACTTCTTGGCTGGTTCCATCTGGCCGAAGCACCGAAGCCAAAACGGAGTTGGCGATCAACGGTTCGTCTTGTGGATCGCGCAAAATCGCTTGGACGACGACTTGGTCGCCCATCCAGCAACGTTCGCGATCGGTTAGTAAAACGCCGCGCGTCGAGTCGCGTAGCAATCGGCCTTGAGACACCCAGCGAATCAACTTCAAGTAATATTGTTGAAAGTATTCGACTTCGAGACTGCGGATTCGCCACATTTCGCCGCTGGCTTGAAAGAACACCCGACCCGCGCCATAGAAATGGCTTGCCAGGTAGATTGGAAGCCGATCGTCGACGGCGGTTTGCGGATCAGCGAAATTCGCCAACACGTCCGCGCCTGCTTTGGGTTCGTTGACCGCGTAGTAACCAAACACGCCAGCGAAACGGTCCCAATTCAATTGACTGTCGGTTGCCGAATCGCCCAACCAAAGAAACTCCGAGGCGCGGCCTTCGCGCGAAAATCCCAGCGGAAATGGCTGGGCTCCTCCGAATCTGCCGAGTTTCAATTGAGCCGTGCCCTGACTGTAGAACGAAACGGGATACAAGCGGCGAACCATGTCGATGGCTTGATCACCTCGCGGTCTCCGCGTCCACTCGGGAGTGTTGACCGGTCCCGCGACGACGACCAATCCGCCAGCCTGTTCAGCAACCCACCGCTCAAGCAAGTTCGTTTGGTCATCGGAAAAATCTCGCCAGTCGGGATCGAAAGCGACGATGCAATCGTAAAAGAAAACACCGTCCCGCGTTTGTGGAAACTCGTGAAGAAGGACATCTGATTCTTGGTCAGCGCCCGGTTTCGCTGATTGAAGCCAAACGTGAAGCAGAATGTCTTTGTCGCGATAAAGTTGGTTCCGCAAGAATCGAAATTCGCGATTCGGACCACCGGCGATCAAAAGAACTTTTGTTTGGCGTTCAATGATTTCGACCATCGCCGCCCGTTGGTTGTCCCGCAGATCAAGATCGCCTTCGATCGCTTCGGAGCGAATCGTGTATCGGCGTTTGCCTTGCTCGAGTCGGGCGACTTCAAACTCGACGGGGTTGGCTTGTCCATCGGCCAGCAAGCGAACCATCGTCTCGTCTTCAACGGTTTCGGCTTCCTCTTCTTTTTCGTCGACGGACACAAGGGTTACGCGAACCGTTTTTCCAGCGAGTCCATAAGACTTAATGATTCCCTTAACCTTAAACTTGTCCGAAGGAAAAACTTTGGGCGGAGCCTGAATGTCCGCGACCTTGATGTTCTTTGGCGTTTCGATGCTGCCGATGCCAACTGGAAAAATTGGAATGCCAGCGTTGGACGCGGCCGCGATCGCCCGAGCTGGTTGAACGCCCGCGTTACTTCGACCGTCAGTCAAAACCACGATACCCGCGATTGGACCACCACGTTCTTTGTTGATAACGTACTGGATTGCTGAGCCAAGCTGAGTCGATGTTCCGCGCGGCGAAAGCTCTTGTTGCCAGTCGAGTTCGGCGAGCTTGTCCGTGATTTCGGATTCGCTGTCCAATGTCATTGAAGTGTTTTCAGTCATCGCGCTTGCCGAGTTCACTGGCGTCCAACCCAGCGAAGTCCACAAGTTAAACTGAGGCGAGGCAAGGTCGCAACTTGCCAATCCGATTAGGCCCGCCATCAAACTCGCTAGAGTGGCAAACAACAGCGTGGCGTGAACGTTGGATCTCGATTTGCGAATCCGAGCTGTCACCCAACTGATTCCAAACAGCAGGGCTACGCCAAAAATTGCGATCGCCAACCATCCTCTTTGTCGCGACGTAGTCAGATTGGTTTTGAGGGCTTCGATTGCCTGTTGGGAAACAGGAACAGTACTCAAACTTTCAGTTCCCGTTTTTTCCAAAGTGACGATCGCCTCGGGTTGGGGCTTGTCGCCAAATCGGTAAATCGTCAGTTCATGGTCACGTTGAAGGCGAGTGACTTCTTCGTTTTGGGAAATCCAATCAATGACTTCGTCAATTCGACGCGGTCCTTCGGTTGGATTGATGCTTTGCAATTGTTGGTCCTTGAGCCCCATGCTCAAACTTGTGTCGACAACAACGGCCAAGCGAGATTTCTTGACGACTCTCGTTTCGCTACGCTTTCCGGGATTCAGAACGTAGACCACAATGCAACAGATCGCGAGAACTCGTAGGGCAGCGAGGAGGACAGTCGTGCTCCGCGGTAAATCTCGCGAATCTCGAACGCACATCCAAATTGCGAATGAGAAGGCGAAAATTAGACAAGTGGCAACCGCAAGAAAATGCCACCATTCCGAAATCGGAAAGATCGGTTGCCATTCATAAAAGGTTCGGACGTCTGTTTGGGAGATTATCAATTTAGACTAAAATCAATCCGGACTTTATGACTTGGTCAACTCAAAGCCATTCAGCAAACGCCTTGGCCGTGAGTTGAATTCTATCGTATTCCGTTTTCGATTCTACCTTCGACGCTTTCGAATTCCGTTCACCTCCAACAACCTGCGAAATTCTTGTTTAAGCCAAAGCCATTCAAAGACGCGGAAGTAAATCCGGAACCGCCAAGGCGGGACTTGAGGGATTTCGCGGAGTTGTTCTTCAGCTTTCTTTGGTTTCACCACAAAAAGATTGCCGGCCTGATCTTGATCGCCGGTCTTGGATACTGGATTTACTATGTCCGGACTCAGCCTAAATCGAAGGATCGCGACTCAGTCGTTGAACGTACGAT
>CAYMFZ010000159.1:0-10030 GCA_964389585.1 uncultured Pirellulaceae bacterium
CGCTACGCGCGGGAATGTGGCTTGAAAAACCAAAAACCGATATCGCGGGTAACTTACCGTCACTTGGTTCGCGTCAGTTTCCGGAAATCGAGGCAGGTAAGGGGCTGGATTTGTTGTTGCCATCCGAATTCGATACCGCCTACTTCTTGGTAGAAGAGCCAGCAGACAAAAGGCGAGGGCGAGAATGGAGAAGCGGGAAACACAAGCTTTTTGGTCCATTTCGTTCGACAGAACTGCCTGCTGAACTAAAGATTCAATGAGCCAGCACAAGTGATCGCGCAATAAAAATACGATGCAACAAGACGTCGACCTGCGACTGGTGTTCCGTGGATAGATCTTTCGCTACATAGCTTGAAAGAAACCGCATTGTCTGCCTCTAGCGGCATGGACTGGCGTTTGGTCGATGGTATTTGCGACAAATCGGAAATTCTAGCAACTTCTAGTTTGACGAATTTCCGCTAACCGCTTTTCGGCTTTCATATAACTCACTGGATTTCAGGCTTAAATTCCGCATTATATGACACCAACCAAAATGCTTGCACGTGCTTTCAAAAAAATGATATGATTTCCGCATTGATTCAAGAAGTTTGGAGATTGGTGTTGATTCGCGGATACCGCCTGTTTTAGGTTACTGTGCGGTGTCATGGAGGGCACTACTTCATAGCCGCAGACCAGCATAACCTCGAATCGCCACACGGAAGTGGTTTCAAAAGATGCTTAGGCGACGGCTATCACCAAGTTGAGTCGATCAGGAAGTTGCAAAACGTTGCAGGCCTCTACGCCAGCGTGAACCAGCTTCTCTAGTGACGCTCAACTAAATCGCAAGCAAAGCTTGTTTGCGACCTCCAAATGAACAAAGCATGATCGAGATACGAATAGTTCTCGCCCATGTCATGACACAGCATTGGAGCTATGGTGGTTTTCAGTCCCGATTTCGACGTAAAAGATCAAGTCAAGCAAGCAACCGATCTGGTTGACTTGATTGGCAGTGAGATGAATTTGCGCCGCAAGGGAGCCATGTTCGTCGGCGTTTGTCCGTGGCACGATGACAACAAGCCTAGTTTCCAAGTCAATCCAAACAAGCAAACTTGGGTCTGTTACCCGTGTGACGTTCGGGGCGATGTCTTCGATTACGTGATGAAGCGTGAGGGCGTCGACTTTCGGCAGGCCCTTGAGATTCTCGCCGAGCGGGCGGGCATTTCGATCAAGCAATCTCAAAAGTCGGTCGTCAAAGGAAGCGCCAACGACAAGGCGACGCTTTATCGCGCCATGCAGTGGTGCGAAGACGAGTACCACCAGTTGTTGCTCAACAGCGAATCCGCCGCGCCGATTCGCCAATACCTTGACGACCGAGGAATCACGAGCGAAAGCATCGACGCATTCAAGATTGGGTTTTGCCCGCTTTCCTGGAACTGGCTTGTCGATCGAGCACAAAAGACTCCTTACTCGCCACAGGTTCTCGAGGCCTGTGGAATGATCAGCCAAAACAAAAGTGGCGGCTGGTACGATCGTTTCCGTGGTCGATTGATGTTTCCAATCCGCGACACGCAAGAACGTCCAATCGCATTCGGTGGTCGCGTTGTTCCAGGAATTTACGAAGGCGAAACGCCGCCGGCAAAGTATTACAACTCGTCCGAGACACGCTTGTTTTCGAAAAGCAAAAATCTCTACGCGTTGAATATGGCGCGTAATGAAATTCAAAAGACGAGCGTGACCGACAAACGGCTGACAGTCGTCGAGGGTTACACCGATGTCGTGGCGGCTTGGCAGGCGGGACTGAACAATGTTGTGGCCGCGCTGGGCGTTGCCTTAAATGAACAACACATTCAACTAATTAAGCGATTCGCCGACGGAATCACTTTGGTGCTTGACGGTGATGACGCTGGTCAGCGCACAATGAACACGGCGCTTGACCTGTTTGTCGCCCACGATATTGACTTGCGAATTTTGAGCCTTCCAGAAGGCATTGATCCATTTGATTTTTTGATGGAGCACGGTGGCGAAGAATTTCAAAAGATGGTCGACGAAGCGCCCGATGCAATCGCCCATAAAATTCTCACCGAGACACGAGGGCTCGACTTGGTCAACGACACGCATCAAGCGAACCTGGCTCTTGAGAATATTCTGATGACGCTGGCAAAAGTGCCCGCTCGCTTGATCGCGGAGTCGGCAGAGAAGAGCATGCGGCAGGCCCAGATTGTGATGCGATTGGCTCGACAATTTCAAATCGCACCAGAACAAGTCCGAGCGCGACTCACGGAACAGCGTTCAAGCTTACGCCCGCGATTCACGGAGCAACCTGAACAAAACAACGATCGAATTGACTACAAAAGTTTCGATCGAAGCGAAGCCGAGATCATTCAGCTTTTGATTCAGGACCCGTCATTGCTCGACAAGGCCGTCGAGAATGTCGCGCCGACGCAGTTCAAAGAAGGCGTGCTTCGCGAACTTTATGAGGTCATGGGTGAAAGCTTTCATGACGGCAAAGATGTTGGTTACCAACAGTTGATGTTGGAGCTAGAAAATCCAAGACTTAAATCGCTTGTCGACTATTTGTACGACGAAGCGATCAAGAAGAAGCAGTCGGTCGATACGAGCAAATCAGTTTTTGCGATGGATCTCGCCGAGCAGCTTGATGCGATCATTATTGCGTTTAACGAACGGTTGGCTGAATCAGGAAATCAAGCGAAGATTTCCCAGCTACACGGACGCGAACTTGATGAAAAAGAGGAGACTTCTGCTTTGGAGGAACTGTTTCAACAGCAACTTCAAAAGCTGAAAAAGACCAACTAGCAACAGAGAATTTGAGTGCCCATGGAAGGGTTACCGCTTTGTTGTGCTGATTGTCAAACCAAACTCGAACGAACAGTCACAAGTCAATTCAATCGCAACCCGCTTGGTCCCGCCCAACTGTGGACATCCCGCTGCGAATGATTTTCTGATACGACCAAAATAGTTTGAGTTGATCCTCCGGGATTCGGCAAGACAATTTCCAACGTCAATCGCGAGATTGAACTCGCAGGAGAAAAGACGTAAAGATGACTACTACAAACACACGCCGAAATGGTTCTAACCCAACAGGCGCAAACAATACCGATTCTCAGAACTCACTTTTTGATAAAAACGCCGCTGTTGAATACAGCAATGCGACTGAGGTTGCCGATACAAATGACAATGGCAACGTTGACTTGAAAGAGTTGATTAAGAAAGGCAAGTCACAAGGCTTCCTGACTTATGAAGATGTCACAAGCTACCTCCCCGATGAAACCGTTGGAGCGGAAAAGCTGGACTCTCTAATCGCCGCTTTGGAAAAATCAGGAATCGAACTTTGCGATACTGATCCAAACGAAACGGATGACGAAACGCCCGAAGAAGCACTCAAAGCCGAAGTCGAATCCAACACGCCATTGTCGGCACCCATTGGCAAACTTCCTCGCCCAAGCGACGATCCAATTCGAATGTACCTCAGCCAGATGGCGGTCATTCCCTTGTTGACTCGCGATGAAGAGATTTCATTGGCCAAGCGAATTGAAATCGCGCGTAAGCGTTACCGTCGCGCAGTTTTGACTTGCAATTACGCTCTGTCGGCAACCGTTGAAACACTCAAGCGTGTTTACGAAGGCGAGTTGCCGTTCGACCGAACGGTA
This sequence comes from uncultured Pirellulaceae bacterium, assembly GCA_964389585.1. GTDB lineage: Bacteria > Planctomycetota > Planctomycetia > Pirellulales > Pirellulaceae > Mariniblastus. The sequence goes on from CAYMFZ010000159.1 coordinate 3,648, forward strand.
AAGGTCTCTCTGACTGAAAACCTGACCAAGGAACAGATTCAGGCGCGAATGCCTCACCACTTTCGCACCATGGATCACCTGATGAAGGAGAACGCCAAAGACTTTCGGTTGCTGATTAGCAAAAGCGTTGACGACAACACAAAGGGGTTGGCTCGAAAACGTTTCCTTAGTCGTCGAGCGAAATTGGTGATCTTGATCGAAGAGCTAAGCCTCCGTTCACGGCGAATCAGCCCGATGATTAAACAGCTTCGCAAGTTTTCGGTTCGCATGAATTTCATTCGATCTGAACTTGCCGCGACAGAAGAGAATGGCCTGACGGAAGTCGAAAGAAAGCGACTTTGCAGTGAACTTTCACGACTGGTGATGCAGTGCCAAGAAAGCCCTGAAGGACTTGAGAAACGCGTGACAGACTGCGAACGATTCTTTTCAGAGTTTGAGAATGCGAAGCGACAGCTTTCAAGTTGCAACTTGCGTTTGGTCGTTTCAATCGCCAAGAAATATCGCAACCGCGGCATGAGCTTCTTGACCTTATCCAAGAAGGCAACACGGGTCTAATGCGAGCGGTCGACAAATACGAATACCGACGTGGGTTCAAGTTTTCAACTTACGCCACGTGGTGGATTCGCCAGGCGATCACGCGGGCGATCGCTGATCAAGCTCGAACGATTCGAATTCCTGTTCACATGATCGACGTGTTGTCTCGACTGAGAAATATCCAGAAGGCGCTTCACCAAGAAACGCGACGACCTCCAACCATGGAAGAAATCGCCCTTCGCGCACAAATCGACGTTGATGAAGTTCGGCGTGTGTTGGATATCGGACGACATCCGGTGAGTCTTGATCGACCTGTTGGTGAAGGTGACGATTGTAGCTTTGGTGAATTCATCGAGGATTCACAAAGTGATAACCCTGTTCGAATGGCAACCAACTGCATTTTGCGAGACAAGATCGAAGGTCTCCTGAAGACGCTGACCTACCGTGAGCGTGAGATCATTCGCCTGCGATATGGATTGGGTGATGGCTACACTTATACGCTTGAGGAGGTTGGTCGAATTTTCAAAGTCACCCGAGAACGCGTTCGTCAAATCGAGGCAAAAGCCGTTCGGAAATTGCAGAATCCCGTTCGCAGTCAGCACCTTGAAGGCTTTATGCCGATGGCGAGTTTGTTTGGCAATGCAGCCGAAGAAAAGAAGAAAGAGGAAGCTGCAAAGGCGAACCAGGGGTTAAATCTGCAGTTAGAGCAGCCTTCGCAGCAGCTTACCAATCAGTCTGCGGAAGAGCATTACTCGACGGCTTACGCTGATGAGCAAAGCCTTCAAGAGGCGGTTCTGAATGACCCAGGTTTGGTTGATCTTGGCTTGGTCGCTGATCCAGGTTTGAATTAATTTCGACCAGCTCCATTCCAGGCGACAACTGACGCCTGCGGCTCACGTTTTGAGATACCGCTGACCACTCATGGTCAGCGGTTTTTTTTATTGTTACGATACGTCTAATCGTGGCGTTATTCGAACCGAGTTGTTCAAGCTGCTTTTATCGTCGACGCAATTTTCAATCGCTTGTTGCCAATTCATAACGAAAAATGGCAGCGGCAAACGGGAGCAAAACATAGTGAGTCTGGATTACGGATTACTTCGAACTTTGCATCGCATGCTTCGTCAGTTGACCGATATCGCTGATCGAATGGAAAAGGGACCACGTAAGGTTCGAATTGTTGCGGCTAACGAAGCGAATTTCGCGAAGGCTTTAGAAGAGGCCAAAGGGCGATTGTTGGAACTTCGTAAGGCATCCAACGCCAAACAGATGCAGCTTTCTGAACGCGAAGCCAAGATCGAGGACATGAAGAACAAACTCAATGTCTGCGATTCCAACAAAGAATTTCAGTTACTGAAGGATCGAATCGCAGCAGACGAGCAAGCCAACAGCGTCCTTCAAGACGAGATCCTCGAGCAACTTGAGAAACTGGATGTGCTTGCCGAAGAAGTCGAAACGGCCAAATCCAACTATGAGAAATCACAGGTGGAAAGCAAGAAAATGAAAGAGGAAGTTGAGCTTGAGTTGAAAGCGCTCGAAGCTGAACAGACTCGAATCAAACAAGAATTGGCCGACGCCGAAAAGACGTTGCCCGTCGACATGAGCGGTGAGTATCGACGACTGGTTGCCGGAAAAGGTGAGGATGCACTTGGCCCAACCAACACTGAAACTTGTGGCAATTGCAATCAAACGGTAATCACTCAAATGGTGAGTGATTTGATGATGAGCAAACTTGTCACGTGCCAACGTTGCGGTTGCATCATGTATTTGCCCGAGGGATTCAAGGCACGTTAATCGGGTTTGTGTCTTAGGCTTCCAGCCTGAGTCGCACGTTGTCCCTCAAGCGGGAAGCCTGAGACACTTACTAGAGCCCTTCCTGCAAACGGTGCAAAACGATCACCGATGAATCAACGGCCTGAGAGGATTTGAAAGCAGCTTCCATGGCCAAGCCCACATCCGCTTTCAAATCTCAGCAAACGAGGCCTGTTCAAACGCGCCTCTCTCGCTTGGTTCGATTGGCGATTCGAATATTCTTGATAACCGCCGTGTTGATCGGCATTGCGGCTTGGTTGATTTACTCTTCTGCTCAAAAGGAACCTCTGTTCTATCAAGAAGCGCTTTCCGTCAGCGATGATGTTCACAAGCAACAAGGCGATCTGTTCGAAAAACGGATTTTGGATCTGCAAAACGAAGCTCGCACTCAGCAAGATTGGCAGATGGAGTTTACCGAAGACCAAATCAATGGGTGGCTGGCATCTGATTTTCCCGAGAAGTTTCCAGATGCCTTGCCGCGCGGCGTAAGCGACCCTCGTCTCGTTATTGGCGAACATGAGGCGACGATTGTGTTTCGTTTCCGCTCCAATCGCTTGTCTGGAATCGTCCAAGCAAAAGCTGACGTCTTTTGCACCGACTCAAAAAACCAAATCGGGGTCCAAATAAAACGCGTTCATTGCGGCGTGATCCCCATTCCGATCGACTCAATTGCGGATCGACTGACTTGGTCTCTTAGACGATTGGGAATGAAGGTGGGCTGGACAGAGCTCGATTCGAAACCGGTAGCGTTGATTGATCTTCCATCCGACAAAATTCGACTTGGAGACAGGAAGATCTTGATTGAAGCGATTGAGCTTCAGGACAAGACGCTTTTTCTCGTTGGCCAGTCTGTTTCGGATGAGTGATTTTGAGGTAGTTCGAATCTGGGAATATTCGCTTTCCTCAATTTGATCGGCCACGAAATTGCGATCTAACATGCTGGAAAGCGACGATGGCGTGAGGCCGTTCGTCGATGCGTGAAACCGAAAACCTACCTAACAAACGTGCGAGAATTGCAATCCACGTTAATCCTGACAATCGTAAATTACTCAATTTCAGCCCGTGTTCACCGCCCCAAAATGGGGGCAGAGCCCATTTCTTGCCAATACGGTTTGCCGCGAAAAACGAATCACCAACCCAACATAGGTGCAACGGGCTGTAAGTTTGTTCGGCAATTTAAGTGTGTAACAAGCAAATACACGCATCCACCAAAGCACCAGATTTCGAGTGAGTAAAACAATGCGACTATTCCCCCTTGCAGCCCTGCTATTCGTCTCAGCCATTCCCGCCTCGCCAGTTGACGCCGACATCTATTGGACAGACAAATTTACTGACAATGCAGTTATCGGCGACGGCATTAGAGTCAATACTCTCAACAACGCGGCAAGGCTGAACGTTAGTTCGTTCAGTGACAACGATTCTGGTTTACCAGATATTTCCTTCGGACTTGAGCCAGGATTTCACAGTATTTCACACGGAATGCTGGGAGGTAAAAGCGGATTTCTGAAAATGACATTCATCAATTTGCTCAATGACCCAAAAGACTATCTTGAAACTTCGATAACGTTTGACACCGCAGTCCAAGACCTTCAGTTTTGCCTACTCGACATCGACTCAGAGCAAGGAATTTTGGGGACGTTGAACAATTCCGATGCCGTTGAAGTTTACTTCAATGGAGGAATCAACATCCTCACGGACTCTAACATCTACAACCTTAATTCGAATGTCACGCTTGATAACGAAACGGACATCGCCGGTTTTGAAAGTGATGGTGGAGAATCAACCTTGGCAAATACTGACAGCAATCTCGATTTGAATTTCGCGGGCTACGACGTCACATCGGTGACTATTCGATACCGTGGCACCGACGACGCGATCTCAACTCCCACCAGACAAGCAATCGGAATATCGAATCTTGTTTTCAATTCAGTTCCTGAACCCAACTCGATGCTGTTCATGATGGGCTTGGGAATCGCGATTGCGACTCGACGACATAGACGTTGAAGCAACTGAAGGTACAAGTACAACTCGATCTGCTCGCCATTCCAAAATTGTTTTAACTTTGTTTGGAGTTCAATTCTTGGCCAATCGTAAACAAATGATTGGCGAGCGTTGACGGATCAAATTCACCGGCTAGATCGATGAGCCGACACTCTGACAGGCCACGAAACCAAGTCTCCTGGTGACGCGCGAATCGCCGTGTTCGAACACGAACTTTGTCGACGGTCGCAGCCATATCGACATCGTTTTGCAAATGATCAATCGCTTCACGATAGCCAACGGCTTGCCCAGCCGTTTTGCCAATCGACTTCCATTTGTCCAGTAACCCTGCCACTTCTTCGATCAATCCTTTTTCAAACATTTGATCGACGCGTTGCTCGATTCTTTCGTGAAGCTCAGGCCGGGGGTGACGCAAAGTGAACACGCGGCATTCGTCGGATGATGTTCCTTGGTCGAACTCCATCTGCAAATGACTAATTGGCTTACCCGTTTGCTTGTAAACTTCCAGAGCCCTAATTATTCGCCGATGATCGTTGGGATGCAGGTTGTGAGCCGAAACGGGATCCGTCATTTGAAGTCGCTGATGCAGAAACTCTCCCCCCATTTCCTTGATTTCTCGTTCAATCTCATTTCTAAAATCCCAATCCGCAGGCGGCCCCTCGAACATTCCACGAAGCAACGATTTGAGGTAGAGGGCAGTTCCACCAACGAACTATACCTCTTTGTCGCGTGATCGAATCTCTTCAATCTTCTCTAAGGCGGCATTGCGATATTGGGAAACACTGAACGCATCTGGAGGGTCGACGATGTCAATCAAGTGATGAGGGATCTTGGCTTGATCTTCCTCATCCGGCTTGGCGGTTCCAATGTCCATTCCGCGAAAAATGGCCATCGAATCAAGCGAAATAATCTCAGCGTTTAGCAATTTGGCCAACTCTAGGCTGACTTTTGTTTTGCCACTGGCTGTCGCGCCGGTCAAGTACCAACATGAAAGCGCAAGTTCAGTCTCAGATTTTCTTGTAGTATCAGTCATGGTTCGATTGCGGATTTTAAATCTCGCAAATCCAATTGATTTGGGTCAAAGCTTGATGGAAGAAAGTATCTTGATAACTCACGTTCCGTTTCGCCAACCGAGAATCTTACGAATCATTCACTGGTTTGGATAGACTCTGTTGCATTTCCGTTTTGGTACCGAAGTGCTTTTCGAAATCTCGTTTCGTTAGTTCAAACCGCAGATGCTTGTGTTTACAACTTCGCTGAATCCGCAGCCACCAGTGCGACAACCACGGAATTCGCTTGCCAACAAAACCCAATCTCTCAAGCAGTCGAACACAACGATCATTGAAGTCGAAACATTCGGCACGAAATAGAATCAGATCGTTCAAGGAAAAAAGTTCACCAAGTAACAACTCAAGTGACTTGGACATGTAGCCGTTGCCCCAAACTTCCGGAGCCAAATTCCACCCAATGCCAATCAATTCGATTGATGCCTCATGCTGTTTAGGAATTGGAATTCCCGTTGGGCAACTCACTGTGACACTTCCAATAAACTCGCCATCAAGAAGAATCGCGTAAAAATGCATCAACGCCGGCGCGTCCTCGTATTTCTCCTGAGCCTCCACAACCATCTTGAGAGACTCAGCATAGTTGGCAACGCTGGGATACTGAAAAGGTGCGACTTTGGGGTCTTCATGAAGCTTGGCAATCTTGGGCAGCTCTTCTTGGATCGCCGCGCGAACCGTCAGAACCTTGCCTTTAAATTCCGCTTCAATCGCTGGCTGCATAATCGACCCAGTTTACACCGACGCTGCGTTTAAATTAACTAAGAACCTATCCCAAAACCAAGTGTTTATTTGACAGTGAGCCGAAGGCGCTAGCCTCGGGCCGGAATAGCAAGGAAAACATGCCACTCGTTGGGCTGCCCGAGGCTAGCGCCAACGGCTCACAAGTTTTGGGATAGGCTCTAAGCCACTTACGCGGCCAGGAGAACTGCAAAGTCGCTTTCGAAGACATTTGCAGCCTCGAATATAGAATTAGTG
>CAYMFZ010000160.1:0-9534 GCA_964389585.1 uncultured Pirellulaceae bacterium
ACTCGATCTATTGAACTTTCGAATCGCTCACTACGACCGCTCGGTGGATCCGGCTCGACCCGAGTACAGCGAGCACGTGATCTTCTCTTTTTGGCACGAGTACATTGTTGTGGTGCTTCCTCGCTGGGGGCATACTCCGTTGACCGTTCTTTGTTCGCAACATCGTGATGGCGAATGGGTCAATCAAACGGCACTCTCACTAGGGTTGAATATCGTTCGTGGCAGTTCGACTCGTGGTGGGTCATCGGCGATTCGTCAGATGAAAAAGAACTCGAAATTCTCCAGCATTGCAATGACGCCGGATGGGCCACGTGGCCCCCGACGCGAGATGGCGATGGGGCCGGTTTATCTGGCATCGTTGTTAGGAATGCCTTTGGTCCCAGTTGGAATTGGAATCAGCAACCCCTATCGATTGAAGACTTGGGATCAGTTCGCGATTCCCAAACCAAAATCACGAGTACGAATGATTTTTGGCCCCAAGATCCACATTCCCCGCAAAGCCAAACGTGACAAGCTGGAGGCATGTCGTTCAGGTGTTCAGGACTTGATGAATGGCTTGACTGGTGAGGCTCAGAATTGGGCAGACTCAAAACAAAAAATGAAAGGCGAACAGCGTTTTTCTCGCTGCCGCCGCGCGAACAAGTTGATCTTCGACACGAATCCTACGCCAAAGCCGTTGACGCTGCTCGCTACCGAGGCGCCAAGCAAACTTTCAAAAAGCGCCTAATTGAGCGCCTAATTGAGCGCCTAATTGAGCGCCTAACTAAGCCGTCGTTGAGTGTAGAACAGTTGTCCTCAACTGTTCCGCAGCAAGGACTATCTGAATCTAACTAAAGACCATCGGCTCGCCCAAAGCCGATACTGATCGTTCTGACAGTTTACTTGTTGCCCTCGATGACTGACTTTTTTAACGCAAAGTTCGCGGAGGCCGCAAAGACGCGCAGAGAAAAGAACTAGCTCTTCTATTTGTGCGCGTCTTTGCGTTATTTGCGAACTCTTCGTTTTTATTATTAAGCTCAATGGTCTTCAATATTCTCCTCAAACCAAAAGCTTCGTGGCTTCACGTTCAAACGATATCGCTCCGCCTGCATCTCAATTTGATCACCAGAAAGACTCTCAGTCATTCTTGAGCCAGTAAGCCAGTTGGATGCGGAGGCAACGTCGATGTGGTGGATATTGGAATTCTTTTGCTTCTCAAGCGTTGCCATCGCAACAGCCAGTTGGAACCTTGCTTGCGGATAAACAGGTGCTCGCAGTTCTGTTTGTGACCATTTCGAAGGATCATTCCAAATTGGTTCGACTTTGGAAAACTGTCGAATTCTAGCGCGACTTGTTCGAGGAGCGTAAACTTGCCAGGCTGGCCAATGGTCGCAAATCCCCAGTGGCTGAGTCAGGGGGAAGATCAGAACAAAAGCAGCGGCGAAAGTGGCCATAAAAGTAAGCGGTGGTTCTCGGTTTTCCTTTAGGCCATCAACGGAGTGCTCTTGGTCGCAGGAGTTATTGAAAAGCAATAAAAGCGTTGCGATAAAAAACAAATTCCAAATCAAGACACCCGGTAGCTGCACCTGGACTATCAACACGACCAACAGCGTCGCATGCATGGCGATCCCAAAATACGATGCGATTCGCCGGGTTCGGTTGAATGCCAACGCGATCCCGATCGCCAACTCCGTCAATGGAAAACTAAGAGCGATCCCGTTTCTCAAATTGTCAGACATCTGCTCCGCATCGATACCAACAATCCCAAAGATTGTCGCTAACATTTGATCACCGACGGTGTGAACAAACTGATAATCGAACTTGCTAATCGCGGAATAAATGTAGATGCTGATTGCAATCCAACGCATCCACTTCATTGCCGACTTGGGACTCGTTGTGGCCATGATGATGGCGAAAATTACGAATTGATAAGCCCATGGTTGAAGGCGATGCTGGTTGAGTACGATCAAGACAGAACTTGCGAGGACGAATGTGCCCAAAGCAAATTGTGTTCGACCAGGCGATTTAACGATTAAGCAGGCAATCAATCCGACGCCAACAAAAGTCAGCGCGACCCAGTCGACCCATCCGGGCACGTCGACTAAGAATTCGAAGAATGGGATTTGAGGGAATTCAGTTTGAGGCGTCCAAAGTTTCCACGTCGACGCAAAAAGCAGCAAGCCAAATCCCGCCCAAACTCGGACGAAAATCTGATACCTGCTGCTTTCCTTGTTGCTGTCGATTGAGTGGTTCAACTTACAACGTCTTCAAGTGCGTCATGCTTTGACCGATGCTGACGATTGGATCTGGCGATTGATCTTGCTCAACGTGACATTGCTCAACGCCAATTTTTTCTGAGACGGTCATGATTTCGGCCATGTCGATCGTGCCGTTGCCCAATTCCTTGAACGCTTCATGGGGAACTTTGCCTTCGTCGTAGCAGATTTCGGCGTCTTTAATCAGATCCTTCAAGTGAACTTGAGTGACGCGGCCGTCGAGCTTGTTTAGCGTCTCGATTGGATCCCAGCCACCGAGCTTCGCCCAGAAAACGTCGAGCTCGAACTTGCAGCAATCGTTGTCGAACAATTCCATCAACAAGTCGAATCCTGTTTTCTCGCCCTCGATCTTTTCAAATTCAAACGAGTGATTGTGATAACAAAGCTTGATGCCGGCTGCGTTGCACTTCTCCCCAAACTTGTTTGCCGTTTCCGCGTGTTTCTTGTAATGGTCGGCGGTCGCTCGGTTCTCTTTGTTGATATAGCCAAACACAAGATGCTTGAGTTCGGCGGCTTTGGCTTCTTCGAGAACTTTGTCGAGCGTAGGAACGTCTTTCGCGCCCGGCGTGCAAATGGCAGCCCAATTCAAGAAGGAAGAGGTGACGTTCATCCCAAGATCTTTGCAAATTGGAATCAACTCGGCGGCAGTGTTTGTGTCGCCAAGTTCGACTTGTTTGTAACCCGCGTCGGCGATCGCTTTGAGTGTAGCCTTCTTGTCCTCCGCCATTTGATTTCGGACGGTCCAGAGTTGCAGACCAATCGTGTCTTTGTATTTGCTATCTTGCGGAATCAAGTTTGGAATCGCCAAAAGAGGTTGAGATAATGTCGCAGCCACGCCGGCTGCAGCGGTGGTTTTGAGAAAGGTGCGTCGTTTCATGATTCGTTCCGTGTATGAATGGGGTTGTTTCGTTTGATTTAAAAAGGGGCCGTGATCAAGTCGGTTGATGATTCAAGGCTTCGTCAACGATTTGTTCCGCCGTCATGGCTTTGCCGCTGGGCGGATTGAAAATCAACTCGCTCACATTAGGGTGCGGCACATTGGATTCAAGTTTACTCAGCAGCGCATCAACGTCGACAATGCATCCGCTGGTCGTCATGATGTGCTGGACAAGCCGTATAAGTTCATCTCGGTTGAGTTTAGTCATGGTATAAGGATAGGCATCGTGAGTTAGATTGCAAACGAGGTTGGAAGTTTCAATTAGAAGTCAATTTATTCGATCAAGCCAATTCGCGATTGCGTAACACACTAAACGACTAGACATCACGAATCTTCGAAGGAAATATGTGTGAAATTGCGAGTCTTTAAATCGAGAATGATTGTTGCTCTATCGACCGTGCTCTTGTCGCTTGCAAACGCAAATCTTGCATTCTCTCAAGACGGAAATTCCCAATGGGCGCAATGGCGCGGGCCATTGGGAACTGGCGAGTCGACCACTGCTACTCCGCCTGTCAGATGGAGTGAAACAGAAAATGTTAAATGGAAAACGCGGCTTCCTGGTCTTGGCCATTCATCCCCTGTCGTTTGGGGAGAGACAGTCATCGTTTCCACGGCGATTCCATTTGGTGACAAGTTCGCTCCAATCCCCGACAACGCGCCGGGGTCGCATGACAATTATCCTGTCAGCCAGAAATTCAAGTTTGCCGTTCTGGGGGTCAATCGAAACGATGGGAAAATTAAGTGGCAAAAGGAACTTCATGAGGCCGTCCCTCACGAAGGCGCACACGTCTCGGCGTCTCTGGCTTCGGCGTCACCAGTGACCGATGGCAAGCACGTCATTGTTTCGTTTGGAACCTACGGCATCTATTGCCTTGATATGGATGGCAAGCTCGTTTGGGAAAAATCACTTGGGAAGATGAATACCAAACATGGTCATGGCGAAGGAGCCTCGCCGGTTTTGTTTGAAGATTCGTTGGTCGTTAACTGGGATCATGAAGGTGAATCGTTCCTGGTCGTGCTTGATAAATCGACGGGTAAAGAAATCTGGCGCAAGCCTCGAAAGGAAGTCACGTCCTGGTCGTCTCCAATCGTCTACTCCCACAATGGTTCACCGCAAGTCATCGTTGCCGGGACCAGCGCGGTACGAGGATACGACTTGAAAACTGGCGATACAATTTGGGAGTGCTCTGGACTTTCAAACAACGTCGTCGCGACACCTATCGCTCACGACGGGATGGTGTTTGTCGGCAGCAGTTATGAAATCAAATCAATGTTTGCGATCGACCTCAACAATGCAAAAGGCGATATCACCGGAACTCAAAACGTCGTTTGGAAGCGCCAGACGCGTACGCCCTATGTGCCGTCTCCCCTGCTCTACCGAGGCAACCTTTATTTCTTGCGACACTACCAAGGCGTGTTGTCGGTCGTCGACGCGAAGTCAGGTGACGAGACGGTTGGGCCGTTTCGAATGAATGGCATTCGCGACATTTATGCTTCGCCCGTGGCTGCGGATGGAAAAATCTTTATCACTGACCGAGATGGAATCACGCTGGTTGTGAGTGAACCTGAATTGCCTCGATTGCTTTCGGCGAATCGGTTGGATGATCGTTTTAGTGCGACGATTGCTCTCGCAGGTTCTGAGCTTTTTCTGCGCGGCGAAAAGTTCCTTTATTGCATCGCTGAGGAAAAGTAGGCGGCGTTGCTTTTTGAATTGGTATGTTTGCAAAAAGATCGTTGCGTTCGAACGTGTGATGATCTATAGTTTGGACATAGGGATTTGTTAGCCGCTTGCAGCCTTTATCTGCTAAAGAGCCTTCCGACATTCACGCATATTTCACTTCGAAAGCGTGAATTCAGCCGAATTCGATTCGGTTGCTCTTTGCCGAAATGCTTGGCAGTTTTCCATCCCCGTTTTGTTGTTTTGCCTCGTGCGCTTTTGCCAAGTCAAAGAAGAGTCTTATGTCCACGATTTCACAGGATCAAAGTAGTTTGTCAAACTCAAAACCGAATGCGGATCAGTCGGAAAAAAATGAGTCATCTAAAAGAGGAATGTCAACTCTTTCTGTCCACGCAGGTGAGGCTCGTCAAAAGCCAATTAACTCGATCACTGATCCGGTCGTGATGGCGTCGACGTTTACGTTTGAGAATACTCAGACGATTATCGACTTCATTGAAAACAACGAAGACCGTGGCGAATACGGTCGATACGGCGTGCCGGGTGAAAAAGTCGTTGAGCGAAAATTGGCCGCCCTCGAAGGCGCCGAAGAGGGCGTGTTGTTTGCCAGCGGAATGGCGGCCCTGGTTGGATTGTTCAATGCGAAGTTAAGCGCTGGCGACGAGATTATTTTCTTCGATGAGTGTTACCACCGCTCTCGCGAGTATTGTCGCAAGCATCTTTCTCGGTTTGGGATCGTGACCCGCCAAGTCAAAACTGGTGACTACGATGCGATGGAAGCCGCCATCAATTCCAATACGAAAATGTTGGCCAGCGAATCGCCGACCAATCCGCACTTGAGCATTCTCGATCTTGAGCGATTTGCGGCGATTGGAAAGAAGCACAAGATCGAGACGATGATTGATGCAACGTTGGCGACACCGTTCAACGTTCAGCCAATTGGCTATGGTGTTGATTATGTCATGCATTCCGCGACGAAGTACTTTGGTGGACACAACGATTTGTTGGCAGGAATCGTATTAGGAAGTTCAGAAAAGATGGCCGAGATCCGTGAGCTGCGCGGTGTCATGGGTGCAGTGAACTCGCCGCACAATTGTTATTTGCTTGAGCGCGGTTTGAAGACGTTTGAGTTGAGACTTCAAAGGCACAATGAGAATGGCCAACGTGTAGCGGAATATTTGGAGTCACATCCCAAAGTTTCACGTGTGCTTTATCCGGGGCTTGAGTCGCATCCTTACCACGAGATTGCGAGAGATACGATGCGAGGGTTCGGCGGGCTAATTACTTTTGAAGTTGATGGTGCTGATTGGAAGGAGACTTCCAAGGTGGTTGATTCGGCGAATCTTGCTCGTATCGCGCCGAGTTTAGGCGGTGTTGAAACGTTGATCGAGCAGCCACTTGTGATGAGCTATTGGGGGTACTCACCTGAAGAGCGAGCGAGTTTTGGGATCACGGACAACATGATTCGCCTGGCGTGCGGAATCGAAAATTCAGCCGATATTATCGCCGATCTTGAGCAAGCGTTGGCGGTCAGGATTTGAAATTTGAGATTTGAAGATTTGAAGATTTGAAGATTTCAAGATTGAGAATTGAGAATTGAGAATTGAGAATTGAGAATTGAGAATTGAGAATTGAGAATTGGAGAATTGGAGAATTGGAGAATTGGAGAATTCAACGATTGAATGCCGATAGGCATGGCAGGTGATAGCCACGGACGCAAGTCCCTGGTCGGACGGTTAATCACTTAAGAGTCCTGAAGGGACGGCAGGAGGTTGGAAATTGCTGCCGTCCCTTCAGGACTCAATTTGCGTGTGTGCGTTTACCCTGGACTTGCGTCTAGGGCTATCACCTGCCGTGCCGTTGTCACTCAATTGGCAATCACGAAAAATCGGACCGAACCGTTGTCACTCAATTGGCAATCACGAAAAATCAGACCGCGCCGTTGTTACTCAATTGGCAATCACGAAAAATCAGACCGTGTCGCTGGCACCAAAAATAGGCAATCACACCGTCCTATAGCCATTCTCAAATGCCCACCGTTGCAATTCAAATGCTTAACGGACAACTCGCTAACACTGACGTATCGCGGTTAACCTTCTTACCGAATACGGTCGATCAAACTCTTCTTGGTTGGCCGTTTTGCAACTGATGCTCGGCTGGCAGGTTTCGTACTTCGAGCCGTTTGCCGAGAGGATTCTGAGTTTGAAAGAATCTTGCCTTTGACCAAGCCAAATTTGCCGTTCGGCTCTTGGCTCTTTTGAACGATCCGTTCTTGTGTAGTCTCTTCAGCGATTTGCGTCTCGATCGCTGGATGTAATGCACTTGCGCAATCAGCACAATGATTCGACTGCGTCTGTTGGCAAGACTGGCACTGATCGCAATTGCAATTGTCTTTGTAGCATGCCCCGGCACCATCTTTGATTCGCTGACGAACTTCGGACAAGTCATTGCGGATGCAATCGATCATGCGTACGTGCGGCGGGAGGTCTTTTTCTGTGTGTGGCTTCCAGCAAATGTACGGCGAGTTTCGCTTGCTCTCTTCATCGTCGCAATTGAAAAACTTGCCATAACGCTTGGTTTGAATGTTGAACAGCTTGCCTCGATTCCAAGGATCCGAAGGTTGGTAATTGAATACTCGATCGGTTTTGTAATCGCGAATCGCTTTGCGAACTTCTTGGGCTCCGGCTTCGGAGTTTAGGAATTGCAAGCAAACAAGGCAGGCCAAACAGGCGAAAATCGTGATTCGACTCAACGGACTCTCCAAAACAGAATAGGATCATCTCTTGTTTCGACCATCAAAAACCGAAGTTGTCGAATTTGTGGAAGAGCGGGAAGAATCGAAACGATGCGAAAACTCATCGGTGCAAGCCTAGATGGAACAATGGTTACATCTTTCCAGCTTGGGAAGACTGGGTTTTCTCAAGGGTAGACGGTGATAAGGGCGTTACCTCACATTTTTACTCAGAATTGGTGTCCAAATTAGTTCCCAATCCCGTCTTAACTGAGTGACTGATTGTTCTTTAACGAAAGAAGAAAAGTGATGGCAACGAACAGAATTCGAACACGTTCAAAGTGGGTGTTTGCATGCGGACTGGCTGTGATGTTTGTTTCAATGCAAGTGAGTTTTGAGTCAGGTGCCTCCATGTGTCACGCTCGAGTTGTTCAAGAAACTCGTGTCGCGACAAAGGCCGATTTAATCAAAACGCTTGATTCGATTCTGCCGTTGTTGGAAGCGAAGGACTATACCGGAGCAGCTAAGTTCGTCGTCATCCCACCGCAAATGGACGTCGAAGAACTTGCTGGAATCCTGAAAGCACGTGAGCTTTCTGCCGTGGGAATTCGCGAACTCGAACGCGATGCGAAATTCGGAACCGCGATCGAACTGTACGGTAAAGATCGGGCTGCAAGCATCGCAGGTCGTTTCGATTCGGACGTCACGAAATGCTTTGCTTTTAAGCATCAGGTTGGAGACGTGACCGCAGAGGTCGTTGGCCTGTGGGATGGGAACCAATTCAAGTTGGTTCGCATCGATGATGTTGGGCAGTTGCCAGGCGTGGCCGTTGACGCTTCGGCTGGCGGAAAGTCCACCGACGCAGCGGATTCAAATCCTGGTCAACCAACTGCATCTGCCGAGCCTATGTCTCGCGAAGACGCGATCAAGCAAGCGGCTGCATTGCTTCCCGGTCTCTTGGCGGCCGTCGAAAAAAATCCAACGGACGTCGCGTCGAGAGCCAATCTTGCCATGGCTCATTTTCGAATTGGAAACACTCCGGAGTCTTGGAAGCAGTTAATGAAAGCCCGTGAGTCCGCTCCAAACCATAAGGGATTGGCTCGTGGAATCGATACGTTGATCAACTCATTTACCAATCAAGGAATCTTTACCGTTGGAGTGCCGACCGAAACAGTGCAAGCTTTGTTAGGTGAACCGAATCAGAAAGTCGATTTGTCAGGACGCGAGCGTTGGGTCTACGGACACTGGGGTATCGACTTTGGTAAGGATCGCGTTCACGAAATCATTGATCTGCGAGGAGCAACCGAAGCTCTCTACAAGCCAACTGAATTTGTGAAGTCGGATCTTGGTGGGCAGACTTGGGTTCCGGGGCTTCGACGAAAAGTCAAAGGCAAGTCGACGGCGTTCTATTTCGCTCCCGGCGAAACCATTTCTAATCACAAACAAGTCATTGTCGTCGAACATCTGATTGGCGTGAGCGACGGAACTGATATGGAGACAATCAGCAAGAAAGTCATTGCTGACGAGGCGAAGCTCCTTAAGGGTTCGATGCACAAAGTTCTGAAGGCTTCTGATGACACGGCGTTTATTGCCGTCAAGATTCCAGCCGCCGAACCGGCACAATCGCGCCATCAACTTGTCCGGCTGATGATGGGACCCAAGGATCTTCATCGGTTGAGTTACACTGTGATTTCGGCTGAGGAGCCAAGCCAGGAAACGCAAATGAAGTGGCTGAAAATATTCGAGGCGGCGACACTGGAGAAAGTCAAATAACGCGGGCTTTTGACTCTGTTGACTCTAAATTGGCTTGGCAATTGAGTTGTCTTGGCGGTTTTTGCTCGGTTAGACGAACGTGGGTTTTGGGAAAGCTGACTGGTGACTAAATTGGAGATCAGTTGTTCCCAACTGTTCGCCACACCAGTTGACCAAGATCCCA
>CAYMFZ010000160.1:9544-9906 GCA_964389585.1 uncultured Pirellulaceae bacterium
CGTTTGATCTTGCGTTCGGCCAAACTATCAACGAGACAATCGTCAAATGAGTCGTCCGAAAATTGGAGCTGTTTCCTATCTCAACACCAAGCCATTGGTTGAGGGGTTGGCGGATGAGGCGGCTGACTACGACGTTGTGTTTGACTTGCCCAGTCGCCTTGCCGATCGTTTGGCGAATGCCGAACTGGACGTGGCTTTGATTCCTGTCATCGAGGCTGTATCCCATCCTGAATACACCGTCGTCTCAGATGCCTGCATTGCCTGTCGCGGACCGGTTTGGAGTGTGAAACTGCTCAGCCGCGTCCCGCTGGGCGAAATCAAAACACTGGCCTTAGACGTCGGTTCCCGCACCAGCTGTGCAC
>CAYMFZ010000161.1:0-320 GCA_964389585.1 uncultured Pirellulaceae bacterium
GGATTCGGGTGGCTTCAAACCACAAGGACTTTCGATTGACTTGGAAGACGAAAACAAAGAGCAGATCGCGCTCCAGCAACTCACTGAAGTGCTCCAATTGTTAAAGCCGTTGGGTGCAACGCGAGCTGTGACCGGATACTCAGGCGCCGATGTTGGACAGCTTAAGACACTGGGTACTGCTTGCATGGGGCTCAACGTGGATGGACGTTTGTATTTCAACACGCATCACACATGGGCGGATACGGTGGACAAAGTCAATCCGAAAGAGCTTACCGATTGCGCGATCACTTTAGCGGTCACGGCGTTCGTGTTCGCCGATT
>CAYMFZ010000161.1:330-4546 GCA_964389585.1 uncultured Pirellulaceae bacterium
GGGGAAAAGAAGTAGGTCGATTAAACGGCTATTCTAAACCGAGAGATTATCCAAGCGACAGAGAGCCGCATGCCCTAGCTTCGGGCAAGGATAACCAGCAAAACAAACCACTCGTTGGACTGGCCCGAGGCTAACGCCAACGGCTCACAATTTTTTTGGAAGGCATCAACAAGAGTTGGAAAAACGATTGAATTTGAGCCGCGAGAGTGCCAGCGAGTAGATGTCTTGTTCTGCGATGTCTTATTTCCGCGTCGAAGCTGGTCTCATTGGATTGGATTTTAAGTTCAAATCCCAGCACTCGATTCCAGTCTTATTGGAAACAATCAAGCAAACACGGCCGGCTTGATTGGCCAGAGCCACTCCACCAAGCTGGCTTTCTGATTGGAAATCGCCAAGCCATTTACCGCTTCCAGAGACAAGGTGAATTGCATTCTCTGTATCTGCAATTGCCCAGATGAAATCTCCATCAGACGTCTTAACCGCAGCAACTGGCTCAATCTCTGTTTCGAAAAACTGACTGCCAATTGAAAGTGTCCAAATCCGTTTGAGCTGATTGTCAAATCCAACCGCATTCCAACGGCCGTTGTCCGTCATCCCGAGTCCACACAGCAGGTCTTGTCCCAAGGTTGCAACACGACGAAACGAAAGCTCCGTTTCTTCCACGTTGGTGAGCCCCGTTTTCAACATTCCAATCTTGCCTTCGCCGGTGACCACAACGTCGTCACGATGTTGGGCGACGGAGGTGGATTGAATAGAAGAGATCTTTTCACCCTTCATGGTTTGCACATCGACCAAGTGAATGCCTTCGTCTTCAAACGTCACAACCAATTCGGAGATCCCGTCATCGTTGAGATCAGTCAACTGGCAATCACGAATGCCATTGGGCGACGCATCTGCAGGGGGGTAGATGCCGGCTGGCTGCCACGACTCGTCAAACAGAAACAGTTTTTCACCCAAAGCGCTGAAGACAACATAGAGCGGTTGTTTGTCAGAGTTTGAGCCGACGCGAATTTGATTGGTGGCGACGCCGGGAGGGAGGTTTAGTTCGATCCGTTCAAGTGTTCTACCTGATTCATCCAACTGAACGAGGGTTCGCCAACCATCAAAAATCAAATAGCCTGCCGAACCTGAAATCCTATTTCCAGTCGGCAGCACAATCACGTTTCCTGCTTGCTTGAACTCTTCATTAGTCCATGATTTTTCCGGACGAAGCCGAAGGCCGCTTGAAACAGTGTGAATTTTGTTAGTATTCTTTTCCGGCAATCCGACTAACGTTCTCGCACTCACCGTCACAAGCTGTTGTTGATAGGAGTCGACAAACCGTTGGTATTCACGCCGCATCTCCGCTGCAACATCTTCTCCGGCAGCGACACGTTCAATCACGGCCTGAACGTCTTCCAGCCAATTCGCATCACCAAGCGTTTTAGCGAATTGAACTTTGGAGTGTTTATCAAGCACGATAACGGAAGGAATTGTTTTGATTTGCAATGCTGTGCTCGTTGCCAAAGATGGATCGTAATAGGCTGGGATGCGGCAGGCATTGATTGCGGACTCAAGCTCGTCCACAACAATCGTTGTCGAGTTCGGTGACTTCAGTTCTGAGTCCGAATAGACAGCCGCAAATCGAAACCCATCTTGCTCGACCGACTGAGCAAGCTGATCTAGTTCTTTCATTGCTTCAAACGATGGAGTGCCCGCAAGCCACAGCAACGTCGTGACTTTTCCATCAAGATCGTTTCGCCGAATGGACTTTGAATTTTGGTCGATCATTCGAAATTGAGGTGCAGTGCGCCCAATCATTTCACTTGGCAGCGTTTCAGGCAAAGCCACATATTTCAACACGGGCGTTGACTCAGGACGTGGCTCGATCGCGAATGCTTTGTCATCGATAGGGGCGTCAAACGTCGCGTCGTGAAACTTTGCCATCAACACGACATCGGTTATTTCGGGCGACGTGATGACTTCGCCTGCAAGTAGCTTTAGTGGCAAAGAAATTTGGACGAGAGTTTGGGTTGCTTGATCAATCCAAATGTCCGCCGTCATTCCTTGGGATAGACATCGAACGACGAAGCAATCTTGCTTTTTGTTTTGGTCATCAGTCAGTAACTCATCCGCCAGCCTGACAACTTTGGTTGGATTTTGCAGCCAGCCGTTACGAGCTTGATTGGTCAGCAACGAAATGGGTGGCGGGATAAGTTTTGCCGCTGCGACCATGTCCGTTTCATCAAGCGGTAGCTCCGAGAATCCGCCCAGAAAGTGTTTTGCGATCGAGTCACGAAAAAGTTGATTGATCGGCAACTGGCGATCGTAGGGAATCAACAAATGTTGGTTGTCGATATTGGCTGATTCGATATCGTAGACATAACAACTCAGTAAGCCGTCTTCGCAACGAATGCTTCCATTGAATAGTTTCATGGCTAAACGCCCGCTCGCATCCCAAGTCGTAGACCAGCGTTGTGGTTCTTGGATGCTTCGGCCGTGCAGTTGATAACTCAAATAAAGCGTTGCGTTGTCCTGGTAGGTTTTCGCATTGGCATAGCGAGCAATGACATCGCGCAAAATCGCATCGCCAGGTGGGCCACTGGCTTCACCAACTTGAAAGGCAGGCTGGGCGTCGGCAGTGGAGAGAGGTCCGTTAGTCGAGGGATTCGGCGTGGCCGACTTTTTTTCTTGACAGCCGCTAAGCACGATGAGGCAAGAAAGTACTAGGTACCTTAGAAATTTCAATTCGAATCCGTTCATTGGTTGCTCTGGTGCTTCAGCGTCATGCTGTCAAAATCAATGGCTCGTAGGTTACTGATTATTAAACCGAAACGGTAAAAACAGGTAAAGACTGATCCTAATGAGGGGCTGCTGAACGAGTTTTGATAGGCAGCTAAAACTTGGAACGATGAATTTCAAGCTGGACGCCACATTCATCCTGCCCTCTGTGCGTTGACCAATGAGCCCATCGGGATATCATTTCAGGTTGGTTTCGAGCAATCACTGGAGAAACGCGTTGAGTATTGAACAGGAAAAAAGCTTGGATATTGCCGTCGATTTGGTTGAGCGGCTTGCTGCCGAAAAATTCGCGATACCGCAAGCAGGGAATGACAATGCTCAAGAGATCGACCTCGCATTGGCGTTGAAGCAGGCTTTGAGTGAGCCATTGTTCTATCCGTCGATAGGCGAATCTGTGTTTCCCGGGGACACGATCGCGATCGCCTTGCAGTCTGATCTGCCCAACGCAAAGTCTGTTCTCATCCCGCTATTGGAAATTTTGGGCGAAGCAAACGTTGCGGTCGCTGACATTGTTGTCGTCATTGCGCCTGTGATGGCGGAACAATTCGGAATTGAAGCAGCACTGTACGAGATCGCCGAGGAAACACAAACCGAAGGGAAGCGCCCGCCTGTGATTCCAGTTGAATTTGAATTCACAACCATCAATTTTCAGGTCCACGATTCTGAGAATCAAACGGGGTTGTCGTATCTCGCTGCCAACGAAGAAGGCGATCCGGTTCACGTCAATCGTTTGTTGGTGGACGCGGATGTGGTTTTGCCCATCGGGTCTCCCAAGCCGGGCGAAGTCAACCAGCAGACGAATTGCATCTATCCAGACTTTAGCAGCTCGGCGGTTATGGAGCGATTTGCAAATCGAAAAGGTTCGTTTGTGTCACGCTGGCAAGAGATTGAATTGGCTAACGATTCTCTCGGCGCCTTTTTCGCAATCCAAACTGTTTGTGGACCGGGAGATTCGATTCGCGAAGTCATCGCCGGTGCTCGCAAGGACGCGACAAGCGCGGCGCGAGAATCGACCAACAATTTGTGGCGACTTGATTGGGAAGGAACGGCTGGCGCGGCGGTGGCGACCATTGAATCGACTTCGACCGCTCAAACATGGGAAGATTTTTCAAGTGCGTTGATAACTGCCAGTCGAGTCACGAAATCCGACGGTCCAATTGTAATTTGGTCGAACATCGAAACTCCACCGGATCGAAACATGCGAAAGGCGTTAACGTCTCAGTTTGAAGGCAGCATCAGTACCAAGCTCACAAAAACACTTCAGCACGTCGCTGCGATCGTCAACGAGCGACCTGTTTTCTTGAAGTCAGGTCTCAAGCGGAACGCAGTGGAAGAGCTTGGGCTTGGTTTTGTCGAGTCGCCGGATGAGGTCGTCAGAATTTCCGCCTCTCACGAGGATGGATTGTTGATCCGTGATGCGCACAAATGCCAAGTG
>CAYMFZ010000161.1:4556-9899 GCA_964389585.1 uncultured Pirellulaceae bacterium
AATCACGCGAGTCTTGAAAACGAAACGGAGTCGACTCAATGAACGAATCAACCCACAAAGAACAAGCCTTGAGGACGACTGGAGGGTTTGTTGAACTTTCTGAACGAAGTTACGTCCGGCTAACGGGTGCGGACCGCCATTCGTTTTTGCATAACTTTTGCACGAATGAGATTAAGCAACTGAAGCCTGGTAACGCCTGCGAGGCTTTTGTGCTGAACACGAAAGGCAAGATTCTTGGGTTTGTCCACGTACTTGCATTCGAATCGGAATTGCTTCTGACCGGCCACGGTCCTCAAGCTGATCCGTTGATCCAGCACTTGGATATGTATCTTATTCGGGAAGAGGTTGAGTTGGCCGATGCGAGCCAAGAGTTTTCATCTGTTTTCGTCGCCGGCAACGACGCGGGCAAGAAGCTTGCTGGTCATGTTGATTTGCCGAAACCAAATTGTATCGTTGAGTCGAAACTTGGCCCTTGTCAGGTTTGCGTTTCAAATGTTGAACTGGCCGGGTTCGGGTTTCTACTCACGTTTGACAAAGCGAACCAAAACGACGTTGTGGCAAAGCTCGTTGAGTGTGGGCTGGTGAAGTGTTCGCTGGAGTCGCTGGATATTTGCCGCGTGGAAAGCCAAACGCCTTGGTTTGGACACGACGCGACGGATGCGAATTTGCCACAGGAATTGAATCGCGATGAGAAAGCGATCAATTTCAACAAAGGCTGCTACCTCGGGCAAGAAACCGTTGCTCGAATTGACGCGCGTGGTCGGGTCAATCAGTTGCTGGTCGGGCTAAAGTTTGATGGCGATTTGCCAAACGTCGGTGACGCGATTTTGGTTGATGAGAAACCGGCCGCCAAGATAACTTCTGTTGCGATGTCGGAACGGTTGGGAGCGATTGGGTTGGGATTCGTTCGTCGCCAGTTTGTCGAAGCCGGAACTCAAATCGGCAATGCGACTGTGCTGGATCAAGTTTAAAGAAGACGTTTGAGGTCTTCGTGTCGCCTTTGGCCTCGGATGCGATTTTAGTGGGTGACTCTTGCCGAGAGTCACTCGGCCAAGGAGACCGCTTGTCATTGGTTTGCGAGTTTGCCGAAGTTAGCTCTTGCGTGAGTCTTGGAAACTTCCGGCAGAAGTTACCCACTTAAAGCATGCATTGAATGGTTCGTCCACGCCTTAAAGCGTTCTACCTGCCAAGCCCTCAATTTCTCCATCGCCTAAGACGCGATTAAAGATTTTGACTTCGTCGATACGTCCTGCGAATCCAAAACCTGAAGAGACGCTGGCAGCACCACTGAACCTCGTGCCTTCGAGTCCCGCTGCTCCCAAAGTCACGTCACCCTCTCGGGCTGGCAAAGCGAACGCGTTGCCGACAGCAAATTTCTCGCCGTTCAAATATCCCCGCAGCTTGTTTCGGTTTCCATCGAGTACGAATGCGACATGATTCCAACGATCAGAGTTAACTTCCGTTTGGAGGAACGTTGAGAAAGTACCGTTCGCCCACGCGCCTACGAATAGAATTCCATTTTCAATATAAATATTGAATCCGTTGGATGTGTCGCCCTCTTCGTAGAGGACTTGTTTGGGCGGGCCATCGACCCGATTCGCATTGAACCAGAGACTGACCGTTCGCTCATTGCGAGAGGATTGATCGACCCCATCTAGCGTGACGGAGTTACTGCCATTTAACAAAACGGCTGCGTCAAATTTGCCTTCGCCAATTCCTGCGAAATTGAATTTAGGATTCACTTGGTTGCCTGAACTGTCCGTGAGAGCATTTCCGGCGTCGAATTTTAACCAAGCTTCAAGTCCGGCATTAAACACGTATTGAGTGTTCGTAGTCGACAGCTCGGAAGCACTTTCTGAATCAACGATCTCGGTATTTCCATTGGCCGTGTTCGAAATAACTTCTACTCGTTCGGCGAATTCAATTTGGATGGGAGCGGCTGGGAGCTCAACCAAATTTCTTGGAATGCCATCGGAAATTGTATTTCCATGGATCACGACATGCTCAGCGTTGCGAATCGAAATCGCCGACTTTCTCCAGTGGTAAAAAACGTTGTCGCGAATCTGGATGTTGCGATAGGCCAAGCTATTATCGTCGACCAAATGATCTTCTCGAAAACCAGAATTGCCGGGCGCTCTTGGGTCAACGTACTTCGCCGATTTGAAAGCGACAGATCCCGAGTGGAATTCATCAAACAGATAACGCAAACTAAAACCGTTGTTGATGAACTCGTTGCCCTGAATCAAAACGTCGCTTGCGAACAGTCCAAGCGGCCAGCCGGGTTCGTTGTGAGCAGCAATCGCTTCGTCGCTGAGTCCTTCGTAGACGTTGTCGATTAGTTGGACATTGTCCGCCATCAGGAAGTTTCCGTAGCGGCGCGAGTTACCAAAATAGGTGTCCTGCACAACGGCTGAACGGGATGTCGATCGGTTGAAGATCGTAGTCTCATTTCGAAGACCGGAAAAGTCCGAGTTGTCGCCGACGATGACTCCACGGACAGGCTGGTCGATCGTGATCGTTTGCAATCGCAGATTGTTGCCAGGGCTCGTAGGATTTGGCACGGTTGTTTCATCAACTGCGATGACTTGAACCTCTTTCATGACCTGACCAGCCAGCGGGTCAAAGAAAGTCAAATGGTCGCCAACTCGTAGTGACTCGGGCGCAACACCACGCATTGAGTCGGTCACAATTAAGCCAACAGTGAATTGGGTGTCGCTTAATTTCGCATGAACGGTCATGGGAAACGTGTAAAAGTTCATCACGTCGTCGCCGAGGCCTTCGAAGCTCGAACCCTCAACCCACACGCCGGTTCGGTTAGACTGAACATGAACTCCATCACCGTTAATGCTTTTCCATCGTTGAGTATTGGCGGTGCTTGTCCAAGCATCTGGTCGAATCGAAACTTGGCTGTCGATGACGTTAACGAATTCGCTTTGAAGCGAGCTTACAAAAACGGAAGGCGCAGAATAGGCCGTCACATTGATGAAGCTGACGTTATCTGAATTGTTGTAGACCCCAAAAATTGGAACGTTATGACGCCGCTGCAAAATGTATCGGTCGCCATTTGACAGCCCTTCCGTGTGAGCCACTCGGATGAAGAATTGAGATGGAGAGTTGCCGCGAGCAATCGCTTTGGTGGGGTAGTGCCAATCGGATCCGATCTTAAGACGTCCATCAACATTGGCGTCCAGGACATAGCCCCAGCCCTGAGAGTTGCCCACGACAAATGAGTTGTCGGGGTCAATAAATGCATCCGTGTTCACCGTCAACATAAACGTGTTTGTTTCTCTGTTGACGTTCGAGATGATTCCTTGGGTAAACGTTAGTGGCTTGTATAAATCGTTGGTTTCGATTCCTTGAGCGGGAACGCGCTCCGCATAATCAATCGTCAGGTCTTTGAAGATAATGTTTGAGGCACCATGCAGATTAAAAAGTGCTCTCGTATGATCATCGACAATCCAAGTCGCCCCATTTCCATTGATGACAAGGTTCTCGAATCGAGACATCGTGAAAAACGGACCCGTTCGAGCAGAGAACTGCGAAGATGAGAGATTGTAAATCCCATTTTCGAAGGTAACTTCGTTGATGTCATTGGCCGAAGCGTACTCAAGCGTCGACTTTATCGCTCGCCAGTCGTCCTGATTGTCATCAGCAACCGCACCCGGGGACCCGAATCGCGTTGCGTTGGCACTGATGACAGCGCGTTCCGTTTCTAGCAAAGACAAATCGGGCGCCGCGCGGGGCACATGGCGAACAACTTTGAAATCAGTTTCAAACGTATCGTGAACGTGATTTCCGTTGGCTCCAAACGCAAAGTAAACCGTTTGGCCTTTGCTGAGATATCCCAGCCCAAGATCAAACGACTTGTTCGTACCGCCCGCGACAATCATTCGATTTTGAACGGATGATTGGCCATCGACATGGACGACTAGTTCAACGCCGTCGTTTGACCGATCAACAACGCTTAAGAAACTTTCAGTGATTGCGTAATTACCGCTGTGTGGAATGGTGAAAGCCGCGATCGCAAAACGATCCTGGAAAACGGGCGTCACAAATCCGGCGCCGACTTGGCCGCCTTGATTATTCAGCCGCAAAAAATGATCGGGGCTACTATTGAGTCCGCTTAAGTCTCCATCGGCCGACAAAAATCCATTTCCAGCGGGCAAGAGAGGTAAGTAAGAGTCCAGCTCGTAGATTCCGCCATCGCGATGGTTGGTCGGGGCAAGCGAGTCAGCCGTCCAGCCAGTTGGGGCATTCCAATAGTACTGCCAGTTCTCGCCGGAAAAGTCGGTTTGGAATTGGCCAACCGTTTGTTGGTGATCCAAGTCGCGCACGATTGTAAAGTCGGTCGTGAAGTAGTCGTAGCTTTGGGTTCCGCCTGAGCCAAACGCGACGTGGATGGTGTCGCCTTTGTGGAGGTAGCCAAGTTGCTCGTCAAAGTAATTTCGCTCGCCTTGCTCAACGGTTCCTTCAACGACTGGTTCGTTGCGGTTGACGAAAACGCGATATTCGACGCCATCCGTGTTTGCAAATCCAGCAATCGGTTTAAGCCCGATGAAGCTCTCTTCGATTTCGTAAAATCCGCTTTCAGGAACGGTGTAAGAGGCGATTGCATATCGCGGGACTAGCTCAGCGCCGCCAGGTGATCCAGGGTGTCCGCCTTCCCGACTGAGTCTTGTGAATCCAGCGGATGGATTGGTCTGCGGGTCGCGGTCACCGTCGGGAGTCCAGCTTGTAAACGACTCGGTAAACTTAAGTGGCTCGAAGGATGTCGTTGGTACATCGATTGAGCCCGTGGCGAGGTTTCCATTGATTGGAGCATTCCATTGATACTGCCAACCAGGTGTTAATTGCCCCGTGTGATCAGGAAAGTCAGCGGAATAGCTCGCGGCAACGGCGGCAAGAAGCTGACGGGATTCGAGTGTTTGGTAGCCAAGCGAGTTGTGAGCTTTTTCAACCCGGGGACGTTTGGCAGACTGTTTGTATCGGCCCAGCTTGATTGATGGAAAAAAGTTACGAGCCAAAGTCGATTTTGATTTTGAAGTGCCCACTCAGTCTCATCCCATTTGAAAGTCTTTCCTCCACGATTGTAATCAATTGAATTTGATTTGACCAAGAGTTTGGCCATTATCTTGCGTAAGTCAGAGCGAATTCAGGAGCTTGAATTTGGGAAGAAGTTCAGGCTCTCAAGAAGCTAAGCTTTGTCGTTGTAGCGGCTCGCTTAAAGCATGACCGACTCAGACAGGACCGAAGCGTCCGTTAATTCCATGGGATTCCTGCGACCGTTTCAGAGTAAGAGCCAAAAACTAGGTTGCACAATCAGAAGTGAGCCGTAGGCTAGTG
>CAYMFZ010000162.1:0-9896 GCA_964389585.1 uncultured Pirellulaceae bacterium
AGATAGTTGGCGAAGCGTAAGAGTGAGTGTTCTCCGCGACTCCGTCAGTTTCGCGAGTATGCATCCAAACTTCGTCGCCAGTTTTTGCGTCCAAAGCGATGACTTGCCCCTTGGAGGTCGCCTTTGAATCACGCATCTCGCCATGCATCAAAGCAAAATAGAGTTTGCCGTTGTCAAGAATCGGCGTTGTCGACATTCCAAACTGAATATTGAATTTTCCATATGCGTCTTGAAGGCTCTTTTTCCACGCGAGCGTTCCATCAACTGAAAAACAATAGACGTTGCCATTTCCAATCATGCACCAGACGTGTTCACCGTCTGTACAAGGCGAAGGGCTGGCAGAGTTTGAATTGTCCATTCTTCCGCGTTTGTCTTTGCCCTCAAGTTTTTGCTTCCATTGCTGCTTTCCATCTGTACCAACGCAAAGCAAGACAAGGTTTTCGCCCTCTGCACTGGTCACGAAGACTTTATCTTCCCATACAACAGGACTTGATCCAGCGGGACCTGGCATGGGAAGTCGCCAAAGCAGATTGGTTTCTTTGTCGAACTTGACCGGAACCGCCATTTCGGAACTAACGCTTCTTAAATTGTTCCCTCGCCATTGCGTCCAGTTGTCGGCCAATGCCGGACTGCATGTTGAGAGATTGGCAAAACCAGTAGCGATCGCGACAAGTACAATAGTTGCTCGTCTTATGAAAAACTGACTCTTACCAAATTCTGCGTAGCGATTGAGAATGATGTTCATGGTTCGATCTCTTATCCGAGTGCCTGAGAAAGTTGAATCTATTCCTTGCAAGTTTGATTCGAACCGTAGTTTAACAGAAAATGAATCATCAGTCCGCCGAAGTGAGATTGATTCTTTGGTGTGCTGGAATGTGTGAAGTACCCAATTAGGAGTTTAGAAGCATCTCACGGGGGATACAGTGAGGGTGGGCTCAGGAATAGTTGAGGACAACTGTTCTACATTCAAGCAGATGCGGCTTGTGGAAACGCGACTTGTCTTTGCGGTTGCGTAAGTCAAAATACAAGTCAATTGAAACGTTGTCACTTGCACGTCGTTGTCCCTTACATTGCTGACTTATGAAACGCTCAATCACTTCTGTACCCCAACTCTACCGCAACGTTCGACGGTGGACGGAGATTGTGTCGGTTCTCAGCATGTACGGACTGGCTGATTGGCTGAGCCGATTCAATATCGACTTCATCACCGATCTGCTGCGTACTCAAGACGGCAAAGCTCAGTCACAGCTAACGCACAACGCCCGCATTCGAATGGCTTTGACCGAGCCAGGTCCGACCTTTATCAAGTTTGGCCAGTTGCTCAGCACGCGGCCAGATTTAATTGGGCCGGATTTGGCGATGGAGCTGGAGCAGCTTCAATCTGACGCGCCCAAAGATCCGTTTGAGACCATCCGAGCGATTATCGAATCTGAACAAGGGCGGACGCTGGAAGAGATTTTCGTTGAGTTTGATCCGGAGCCAATCGCGTCAGCCTCGATCGGACAGGTCCATTGCGCCAAACTTGACGCCGCGCAATATGCGACTTTTGATGAAATTCAACACGGGATTCAGGAGACGGATTCTGCATCGAGTAAAACCATTGACGTTGTGGTGAAAGTTCGGCACAAGGGAATCGAACGTGTCGTGGATACCGATTTGGATATTCTCGCTGGGCTGGCACAGTTGGCCGAGAAGCTCGATGACTTCAAAAATTACCAGCCGGTTTCCATCGTTCGTGAAATGTCTCGAACGATGCGACGTGAATTGGATTTCGAACGTGAAGAACGTAACCTGATTCAGTTTCGCGCTTTGTTTGAGAAGAATCCTGTTGTCGTCATTCCTGAGCCAGTTTCCGAATTGTGTTCATCTCGGATGATAACGATGCAACGCATTTCGGGCACGAGCTTACGAGATGTTCGAACCAAAGGAGTTGCAGGAGTAGATTCTGCAGAGCTCGCGCAGACAGGTGCCAATCTTTACCTGTCGATGATTTTCAATCACGGGTTTTATCATGCTGATCCGCATCCTGGAAACATCTTGATCACCGATGACGGAACGATTGGTCTGCTAGATTTCGGAATGGTTGGACGGATTAGTGAGCAACTCCGAGAAGACATTGAAGCGATGCTGGTCGCCATCGTCAACCAAGACGTTCCCATGCTGACGACTTTGATCAAGCGAGTCGGACGTTGCCCGCAAGATCTGAATGAGTCGTCGCTGTCTAACGAGGTCGCGGACTTTGTCGGACAGTATTCAACCCAAGTCGTGTCGCAGTTTGACATGAGCGGTGCGTTGACCGACTTCATTGAGTTGGTGAGACGGTTTGAGATTACGCTGCCAAGCGAGGCGTCGTTGCTGATTAAGGTCTTGGTGACTTTGGAGGGAACTGGAAGGCTTTTGAATCCCGAATTCAGCTTGATGGAAATCATGAAGCCGTTTCAACGGATGCTTGTGCTCAAGCGATTGTCGCCAACCCGACAACTCCGAAAAATGCGACGGTTTTATATGGAAGTCGAGCAGTTGGTCGACGAACTTCCACAACGAGTCTCAAATATTCTTGAGCAAGTGCAAACCGGGCGATTTGATGTGCATCTTGTTCATCGGAGATTGGGGCCAACGGCGAACCGGATGGTGATGGGGCTGATGACGAGTGCGCTGTTTTTGGGTTCGTCGTTGATGCTGAGCTACAAGGTTCCGCCGCTGTTCTTTCCCAACAAAGGCCCGCTAGGAATTCAGGATCTTTCGTTTCTCGGGCTGACCGGATTCATGGTTAGCATTTTGATGGGCCTAAGATTGACTTGGGCCATTCGAAAATCGGGCAACCTTGACCAGCCGGAGTAGGTTGGCTGAAGAAGTTTGCTGCGAAGAGTTTCACTTCGAAGCTGCCGTTCGAGATTCACAAATCGGACGCGGGAATTCTTCCCCGGAATGAAGCGTCAAACGAAATAGATGCCAACTAGAGGCGAAACGACCTAAGCCGCACGCTTGATCGTGTCTTCGTTTGGCAGAGTCGAAGAAGCGTGCTCAGCTTCAAGGGCTTCTTGCTCAATTTTTCGAGCAGCCGAAATATCCTTGATGGCATTTTCGATTCGACCATTAAGAATGTCGAGTTCAGCGATCACGGCGTCTTGTCGAAGCATCATATCGGCTACCAATTCGTATCCAGTCAAAGGCTCTAAGTTCGCTTCTGAATTGGACTCAGGATTTTGGTGAAGCTCGACTTGTTGGATTTTTTCAGACATTCAAGCGACCCAAAAACGGACAATGACAAGAAAAGGGAGAGCCTTGATTGGCTTCACTCTAAGAACATCGGAATTTGGGGCTTTTGTTGAGTTGTATTCAGTAGGAAGGTCAGGTGGTAACGGTTGGATAAGACGGGGTTGGATAAGACGGTGAATCACTGGCGAACCAATTTCGGTTCAGAAAATTGCTTTGAGACGGCAAGGAAGTCAGAAAACCAAGTTTTTGACGATCAATTACGATGAGTTGACGATTGGCTATAGACACTATTGCCAAAATGCAGGTAAACTCTGAGGTTTCCGCAAACTTGTAGCGGTTTAGGGTCGATTAGCGCCATAGAAGATCGTTTTGGCGATGATCTGACAGAAAACATTTCAAACCCGAGACTTTTTAATCGAAAGGGACGAAGGTGAATTTGATGGTTCGTTTGGAGGAACAATGGTAAAGCTGTTGGTACGTGACAAGGAATCCATTCAGGAGGCAGTCAGAAGATTCAGGAAATTGGTCGAGCGTAGTGGCATCAAAAAAGAGATGCGGCGACGCGAATATTACGAAAAACCGAGTGAGACAAAGCGACGTGCTCGACTTCGAGCCGAACGCCGGTCAAAGCGTAATCGTATGTTGGCCAAGCGTTAAACCGCGCTGGATGACAATTGAAAAGTATCAACAGTCAGTCATTTTGATCTGACTGTTTTTATGCGCCGAGCAAAGCTCAAGCACTCTTACTCATAATCCTACTCCCTTTTTCTAATCCTCCCAGTCTCAGCTCGCTTCTCACAACGATCTTTTGCCGATGAGTCGCAACACGAAGATATCATTTGGTTTAATCCATTATTACCAGCAGGTGTATCTTCGTTAGCTCGTATCGGGCTTGCTCGATCAATCAGCGACCAATTCAAGCGCACAAAAAAAGCCAGACATCAAATTGAGTCTGGCTTCTAAATTCTAAATTCACCATCGAGCGGCGATGCGGCTTACGAGTGATTCGTTTGACGAACAACCACTGGACGCTGCTTGAACTTCGGCTGTCGAACGCTCTTGGGAGCTTGCTGAGGCGGTGTTTGCGGTGCCGCTGGAGCCTCAACTTCAACAGGCTGAGCTGTTGCGGTTTTCTGTGGTCGCTGAGTCTTGATTGGGTTTGAGCCATTTCGCTCAAAGTGCAGAAACAAGACAGATGCTTGCCGTTGAGTCAGTAATCCGCACTCGACAACGAGCTTCCGAATTGACGGGCAGTTGTTCTGTTGGATGTGAAGCAATTGGTCAGCGTCCGTTCGGTCGATCCAATCTTGTTCCATCGAAATTTTGATGAATGACTTTTCTGGATTGACTTCAGCAATGTCGAGCACGTTTGCGACTTGCTTGATCGTCATCATGTTCTTGCGAAGTGCGATGGTCGCAAGTGACATGGTTGCTTCTTGTTGAATCTTGACCAAGCCACAAAATTGCTCAGGGCTAACGATTCGTTGTTCGACGAGATAGATTCCGAATTTGAGACTCATACTGCTGCCTGTTTGCTGAATGTGCAAAGAACCTCGAAAAAAATCGAGTCGTTGGTAAATCTCTTCGGAACGAATGCTGGCACTTCTTCACGTGGACGCATCGCGCACGACGAGACGTTATTTTGCGAATAACCCTACGTCCAAGTGTCGGAAACGCTGACGAGGCTAGGTCAGCCTTGAAAATCGCAAGTTCTGATTGTGCGGCTGGTACCAATTGCGAAAGCGGAGAGGGTTCCTGGCTGCTTCAAAAACATCCAAATTCACTTCAGAAGGCAACAAAAGCCAATTTGTAATCTACGGTTTCGAAAGAATTCATGGTCAATCATTTTCGATCATCGGAAAGTCTTTCAGACAAGTTTTAAAAACTGAGGAATTTGATGTCTCGTTCAAACAGAAAACAAAACTACGTGGACAGCCACGTTCAAGGCGCATTGCTACGTCGAATTTGTTCACACTGGCTGGTTTTCTTTTTCGTCTCGGCGTTTGCAATTATCTTGCTGCAGACATTGCTGGGTGACCCCGCAAAAACACTTGCCGAACGTCTGCGAATTGAGACCGGAGAGTTCATGTTCATGGCGATCGTCATGGTCTCATTGTTCCCTGCTTTCATGCTCGACACGATCCGGTTCAGCAATCGTTTCGTCGGCCCAATCGGCCGCGTGCGACGTTACCTCCGCCAGCTTAAGGACGGACAGACAGATCACTGTGCATTCCGTGATGATGACTTCTGGTCGGAACTTGCTGTCGAATTCAATGAAGTCGCAGACTTGGTTGAATCACAAAAGCAGGAAATCGCTCGACTACAAAGCTTGGTCGAAGGCAACGCTCATTCCGCGAATGCTTAGTCAGCTTGCTGGTCAAGGCAGTTGAGTCGGATTGCAAATCAAAGATTCGTAGTTCCCTGCTTGACCACGCTGCAACTCCTTAAGAATACAAAAACGAAGCAAGAATTGGATGTTGAAGATGAAGTCTGAAAACAAAAATGGCAAACGAGCTCGCAACCGAAAAGGTGCTGCGGTCGTCGAGTTTGCAGTTTGCCTGCCTGTGATTCTCCTTATTGTGTTGGGCTCAATCGAAGCGGCCAGCATGATGTTCCTGAGGCAGGCCTTGGTTCAATCTGCTTACGAAGGTGCCAAAGTCGCAATTCGAAACAACGGCAACAACGCGGATGCCAATGCAGCGATCCAAGCAGTTGCAGCCGGTCGTCGGATCAACCAATTGACAGTTACTTTTGAGCCTGCAGACGTATCAACCGTAGCTCAAGGCGACACCGTCCGTGTCACGATCACGGCCCCAGGCGATACAAACAGCTTTATTCCCTTCGGCCCGTTCAAGAACAAGCTCGTAGCTGCCCAGGCAGTAATGGTTAAGGAATAATTTCCATCGAGTTATGGCCAGCGAATATTTGGCCAACGAGTTGAGCTAGATGCCAACACGGCTGATTGCCGAAATTGATTGACCCATCATAAAAACAAGCCAAGACACACAGGACACCGAAGTGAAAATTGCCAAAAACATCAGCCGTTTACGTTCAAGCCGCGCCGGAGCAATGCTGCCATTGATTGCAGTTTCAATGGTCATTCTTTTTGTTGCCGCAGTGCTTGCCATTGACATCGCTCGAATTCACGTGACGCGATCAGAGCTTCGAACTGCGACAGATGCAGCGGCACGTGCCGGCGTTGAGGCGCTTGGACGTGAGCAAAGCCAATCTGCTGCAACGGCTGCCGCGATCGCGGTTGCCGAAGCAAATTTAGTGGCAGGCAACGGACTGACTTTAAACCCAAACGATATTCTGTTTGGGACATCGTCTCAAAAAGCTGACGGCTCGTTTTCATTCAGTCAGGGCGGCCCTGTTCTCAACTCAGTTAGAGTCTTGGGCGACAGAAGCTCAGGATCACCAGACGGCGTCGTGCCAATGATGTTTGGCAAGATGTTTGGAGTGAACAGCTTTTCACCTGTCCAATCAGCGACTGCCGCTCGTTTGGATCGCGACATCGGAATGGTTCTCGATGTTTCAGGTTCCATGGGCAGTCGGGGACGATTCAACTCGCTGCTCAATGGATTGGATGTCTTTTTGAATGAGCTTGAAAACACAAGTCAAAAAGAACGTGTTTCGCTGACGGTCTACGAAACAAGGCCACGCAAACTCGTTGATCTTACAGAAACATTGACCAGCATCTCGGCTGGGATGGATGGCGAATCTCCTGGCGGACGAACAGGAATTGGTCGGGCCCTGAAAGTCGGTTTGGATTCAATTTTGAAGGATCCATTGGCTCGCCCATTCGCTTTGAAGTCGATCGTCTTAATGACAGACGGAAACCACAATGAAGGCGTTTCGCCAGATGTGATCGCTCGACAATGCAAACGACAAGGCGTTGTCGTTCACACGATCACGTTTAGTTCGGGAGCGGATGAAGCCTTGATGAAAAAAGTCGCTGACGAGACTGGTGGAACGCATGTTCACGCCAATACGAATCAGCAACTAGTGGAAGCATTTCAAACCATCGCAAAGCAGCTTCAGGTTTTGCTCATCGAATAAGCGAATCCTGATTCCGTTCGAGTTATACATCGGCGGAATTCAACGAAGCCACAAAAAAGTTCTCCCAAGACCCAAGCACATTTTTGAGTTAAATTCAAATGCGAATCAAAAAAACTAGTTCTAATGAAGTCGCGAATCAAAATCACCCGCGCTGCCGAACGCTACGCCACGGTGCTTTAACGGTCGAAGTCGCGCTGTGTCTGCCGATTCTACTGATGGTTTTGTTCGGCGGTTACGAACTGGCTCACGCCAACATGATTCTTCACTCAACCGAGAGTGCGGCTTATGAAGGTGCTCGAACTGGAATTGTTCCGGGAGCCACCAAAGAAAAGATCGAACAGTCCGTTGGGCAGATTTTGCTTGCGACCGGCATCAAGAATTTCAATGTCGATGTAAATCCATCGACGATCGACGAGACGACTGACACAATCACTGTCAATGTTTCAGTGCCAGTCAGGCAGAATATGTCGTTTCCTGCTTTCTTCTTACAGGATCCAACCTTTCGCGGGCGGTGTGAATTGAGTCGCGAGATTGCTCGCTAGTCAAAGATCAGATAAATCAATTTTCAAAAGCCGTGGCCAATCAGGTCACGGCTTTTTTTGTGCGCTGCTGTTCAATGAGTAGCTGAGTCTGCAAATCTGCTCAGAGTTTCGTTCTTCGAATACGGCCCGTTCTCAAGGATGCGTTTTGGCATCATGTTTCCATTTCGAAACATCTTCCGGGCAGCTCCAAACCATTGAATACAATTTCATCGGAGAAATACCCGCGTTTATCAGGGGTTTCCGCGTTTGGCCAATAAATTCTTTGGTTTGGCCACCCATTTGCGTAAGGCATGGTTGTCGCCAATTGTTCCACGCAGGACCACACCATGAAAAACGATTTCAGCAAAACAGATTCAAACTCTTCATTTTCATTTCTACAGACCAAGCGTTCTGCTCGGGCAGGAGCCATGCTTCCGCTGATTGCGGTAACGATGGTCATTCTTTTTGTTGCGGCAGTTCTCGCAATCGACATCGCACGCATTCACGTCACGAAGGCAGAGCTGCGAACGGCGACGGACGCGGCTGCCAGAGCTGGAGTTGAAGCACTTGGACGTCAGCAAAGTCGTTCAGCCGCAATTGATGCTGCTTTGGCAATCGCACAGCAGAATGCGGTCGCTGGTGATGGGCTTATCTTAGATCGCAACAACATTGAATTCGGATCTGCCTTGCAGCAGTTGGATGGATCTTTCGCGTTTACGCCTGATTCAGGTGGCGACGACATCAATTCAGTCCGAGTGGTTGGTGCTCGAACGGGAAGCTCTCCACAGGGTGCAGTCAACATGCTGTTTGGCAAGATGTTTGGCGTTCAGTTCTTTCAGCCTGTTCAGGCGGCCACGGCAACACGACTTGATCGCGACATCGCCTTGGTGCTTGATAAGTCAGGTTCGATGGGAAGTTTCGGTCGGTTCCCTGCCCTACTCGATGGCGTCCAAGTCTTTCTTGACGAGCTCAACAACTCACCCCAACAGGAAAACGTTTCGCTGACTGCCTATGATGCAAATCCCCGTAAGCTCGTCGACATGACGACTGACTTGAATGCGATTCAAACCGCGATCAACAACGAGTCGCCAGGCGGATTCACAGGAATTGGCCGGGCCTTGTCGATGGGACTGGATTCAATTCAGAACGATCCAAACTCGCGACAGTTTTCTTTGAAGTCGATTGTCTTGATGACTGATGGAAACCAAAACCGAGGTGTTTCACCAGATGTGATTGCCCAAGATTGTGCAGACGCCGGTATTGTTGTCCACACGATCACGTTTAGCCGAGGAGCAAATCAGTCTCTTATGCAGGACGTTGCCCGAATCGCAGGAGGAACTCACTTGCACGCCGACAACAACGCTCAGTTGGTCGCGGCGTTCGAAACAATCGCTAAGCAAATTCAGGTTCTGATTATTGAATAAGCGACGATTGAGCAATCGAAAATAACCCGTGTGATTCTTCTCTATTCAATCAAGTAACGTCCAAAAGTTAGGTGCGAAATGAACATCAATAAGCCAAGGCAATCAAGAATGAGTGTTACCAAGCGACGCCGCACGACGAACGCAATGCAGCGTAGAAATGGAAGAGTGCGATCTCGCACTGGCGGCTTGACTGTCGAAGTCGCACTTTGCTTGCCGATCTTGTTTATGGTGTTGTTCGGTGGATTCGAGTTGTGTTACACGAACATGTTGATCCACTCAACCGAAAGTGCCGCCTACGCTGGTGCTCGCGTTGGAATTATTCCTGGAGCCACGCCTGATCGAATTCGAGCCGAAGCCGGCGCGTCACTACGAGCAGTTGGCATTAAGAACTTTACTGTTGCGGTAACGCCTAACGTGATTCAAAACGACACACGAAATGTTACGGTCGACATCACGGTTCCCTTCCGAGCCAACACTTCTTTTCCTGCTTTCTTTGTCGACAATCCAACCTTTCGCGGAAGCTGCACGTTGTCCCGTGAAACACTCTAGGTCTGTTTTGCTAGACAATCATCGACGCTTTAACAAAATGTAGAACGGGCAATCTTGCCCGTTTTTTGTTGCGCGTGTCAGGCATGACGCGAAGCGTCTTGACGGACGCTTTAACTGTTTAGCG
>CAYMFZ010000163.1:0-5354 GCA_964389585.1 uncultured Pirellulaceae bacterium
GCTCAAAGAAGTTCCTTGGTCGCGACCACCACCCCGATTGCTTTAGTGTTTGGATGGCTGGCGGCGGTTTCAAAGGTGGACACGTTCATGGAGTGACCGATGAGCTGGGTTACAAGGTCGCAGAAGATGGCGTCAGCGTAAAAGATCTTCAGGCAACCATGCTGCACGCGATGGGGCTTGATCCGTTTCGGCTAAGTTTCCTCAGCCAAGGTTTGAACCAGCGTTTGATTGGGCCGGCGAACTCACCACGAATCGTCAACGAGTTGCTGACCTAATTTTTTCAAGTCATCTACCGCACCTCATCTACCGCACCTCGTTACAGGGGCCGCCCTGTAACGTAGAAAGTGCGGCTCTGCAGTTGACTAATAAATTGGATCGGCAATCCCTGAAGAATCAACACGCCACGGCAACCAACAGATTCCGAAATCTTCAACTGAGATGTCGCTTTTCCGAGGTGACAATTTCAATTCATTGAATTCAAGGTTGTCGATCGAAAGTTTATCCTGAAGCTCTGCCACTTCATCGTTAAACTCACGTTCAAGGTCCTCGAATCTGACTTGCAATTCATCGAGACCGTCTTTGGCTCGTTCAATATCGCCCTTCTCTTTTGACGAACGGCCAAACGATCGAACCGACGTGGATGCTCGGCGAGTTGACTTGCGACCTAGCAACGCACCCATCAAAGTTGAACCAACGGATAAGTAAGACGACATGCGAGATTGCTTATACTGTTCTTCTTCAACCTCGACTTTATCTTCCGCGCGGCGAATTTGACCACGAAGCGTCGTGAACTTCTTGGCGTATTTTTTACGCAAGTCATCGACTTCCTCGTCACGGTTTTCCGAAACCAATTGTTCCAATCGAACTTTGAAATCACCCAAAGATTCGTCTGGATCAGAATACTTTTTGAGATCCTCACATTTCCAAACGGTCATCTCTTGGCCGCGATAAAGGAATTCTTTCAGTTCCTTTTTCCAAGTCGAATAGCTTCTTGATTTTTGCAAATCAGAAGGTGGTTTGGCGAACTCGGAGCCTTCAAAAGGTTGCGAGATAAAATCAAGTTTGTGTTCCAGTAAATCCGCATCGTCCCAGATTTCATTTGGCATCTCGCCACCTGAAACGGAAGCAAGAAACGACTTTTCTACCCATTCATCTACCTTGTAAGTCGCCCGAACGAAGTGCAATCGGCCGCGTCCAAATAGTGCAGGTCGGTAAATTAAGCGATCGTCTCCGCCAACATGTTCGTTCGGCTCAACGAAGTACTGTTCGACTTTGTCTGGAATCAGCTGGCGTTGATCGATAGAAGGTTCCAGTTTTTTCGCAGGCTCGGAGCCGGGACGTTTTCGAATCGACGCGGCGGCTACAGCTTCGGCATCGTAGTTTGGATCGGATTGAACCAAGTCCTGAATCTGATTTCTTGTCAGTGGACCTCGGAGGTACGACATCGCCCAACGCGTTTCAAAAACGACCGGCTGGTCATCGTGAACATTGTTCATCAAGAAAACTCGACTACCGAGACCGGCAAGGATCTTCTCCATTTCGCCCCGATCGAATTCCGATCCAGCTTGAGTCGAGGCACCTTCAAGGCCTTCGAGTACTCGCATTTTGTCACGTTCGGTTTGCAAACGACCAAGGAACCAGGTTCCCGCGTTTGAAAGCCCTTTGTAGTCGAGGTCGACGGGGTTTTGAGTTGCCAGAACACAGCCCAGTCCGAACGCGCGAGCTTGTTTTAGCAACGTTAGCATGGGCTGTTTTGATGGCGGGTTCTTGGTCGGAGGGAAGTAACCGAACACTTCGTCCATGTAGAGCAACGCTCGGAGGCTGGAGGTTCCCGCTTGTGAACGCATCCACGTGATCATCTCGTTGAGAATGATCGTGACAAAGAACATTCGCTCTTTTTCGGAAAGGTGCGCAATGGATACGATCGAGATACAAGGCTTGCCCGCTTCGTTGTGAAGCATGCGTTTGATGTCGAGTGGCTCACCCTGCAACCAGCCCGCAAATGACGGAGACGCCAACAGGTTGTTCATCGTCATCGCGAGTGACTGACGATTTTTCTTTGGGTAAAAGTCTTCCATCTCCATGATGCCAACGCGATCGA
Organism: uncultured Pirellulaceae bacterium; assembly: GCA_964389585.1. GTDB lineage: Bacteria > Planctomycetota > Planctomycetia > Pirellulales > Pirellulaceae > Mariniblastus. The sequence continues at coordinate 2,102 of CAYMFZ010000163.1, forward strand.
AAGGCGGCTTCATGATCTGGGCAATCAATTTTCCCAAATCCAAGTCGACTGATTTTCGCCAGTTATGCTCAAGGATCTTTGAGATCAAAATGTGTTCTTGAGAATTAATCGGATCAGCATCAATTCCCAAGAGCGCCAACAATCCCGAAGTCGCCGAGCTGATTCGATCATGCAAAGCATCCGTGTCGTTCATGATCGCCGGACCAGGCGCACTAAACGATTTCAAAATCGTCAGCGGGCGTCCCGTGTTACTTCCGGGCGTGTAGATTCGCATCTCAACTTTTTCGCGCAACGTCCGAATCCGTTCGCTGGTTTGCCCCCATCCAGCAAGCCCCTCTTTCCACTTGTTGGCTTCGTTGGTGGCGTAGACCTCAGGCGTGATTCCTTTTCGAGCGGCTTGTCCTTCGTCGACCCATGGACGGAATTCTTCTGGCGAGAGATTGGGAAACGTCAGCAGCAAGTTTGAGATGTCGCCTTTGGGATCAATCACGATTGATGGAATGTTGTCCATCGCTGCTTCTTCGAGCAAATCGATACAAAGTCCCGTTTTGCCGCTTCCCGTCATGCCAACAACAACGGCATGGGTTGTGAGGTCGCGGGAATCGTACAGCAGGAGGTCTTCAGTGCGCTCCCGTGAGCCAAGATCGTATTCTTTACCGAGGTAGAATTGGCCAAGCTTTTCGTAATCGTTGTCCGGCATGCGAAGAGTTTCCTCAGGCGAGTGTTTCAATGGGTGAAGGCTAAGTATCGCAACCTCTGACTGATTTTCCAACCCGTATCTGAGTGGGCTAAAGTCGAATACTTGAGCCAAGTTTCTCGCAGCCTCAAAGACAAAATTGGTAACTAGTCGTATGATTTAGCCATCGACTTTGAGGCGATTCAGCGCCTTAGTGAACGAGAAATATCCCAACTAGAAACGTCCCAACTAGAAACGTCCCAACAAAACTGCTTGAACCATGAAGACACTTATTAAAAACGCAACGGTTGTTCTGCCTGAGGGGTTGGCGAACGTTTCTGTGCTTGTCGAGGGAACGAAGATCGCAGCGATTGATGTCGCGGCTCAAACAACTGCCGATGAGGTCGTCGATGCGAATGGTAAGCATCTAATTCCTGGCGTGATCGACGACCAAGTTCACTTTCGCGAGCCTGGATTGACTCACAAAGAAGATCTCGTTCACGCGTCGAGGGCCTGTGCCAAGGGCGGTGTGACCAGCTTTTTGGAAATGCCAAATACGATTCCCAATACCATCACGCAATCCGTTTTGAATGACAAACTGAAACTTGCCAGTGAGCGAAGTCTGGTGAATTATGGTTTTTACATTGGTGCGACGACGGACAACGTTGATGATTTGAAACACGCAAAGAGAACGCCTGGAATCAAAATCTTTATCGGCTCAAGCACCGGGAACCTCTTGGTGGATGAGCAAGCCGCGTTAGAAAAGATCTTTGCAGAAACAACGCTGCCAATTTGTGCGCATTGTGAAGATGAAACAACGGTCAGAGCCAACGCCGAAAAATACTCTGGCTCAACTGATGTTGCCGATCATTCGCGAGTTCGCGATCACAAAGCGGCTTTCATTGCGACCAAGCGCGCGATTGACTTGGCGAACCGGCACAACCACCGGTTTCATGTCTTGCACGTTTCGACTGCTGATGAGATTGAACTGATCGCCGCGGGTGGTGACTTAATCTCAGCCGAAGTCTGCCCGCATCACCTTTTCTTCAATGTCGATGATTACGATCGGCTTGGTTCGCTGGTCAAAATGAATCCATCAATCAAGACGAAAACTGACAACGAGAAACTATGGCAGGCATTGTTGGATGGCGTCATTACCGTCGTTGCGACGGATCACGCGCCGCACACAATGGAAGAAAAGCGAAAGCCGTATCCTGATTGCCCGTCAGGATTGCCTGCCGTTGAGAACTCGTTGGCGCTGATGCTCAATCAGGTCGCGAATGGAAAGTGCACGATCGAACAAGTCGTCCACTGGATGTGCGTCGAGCCGGCTCGCGTTTGGAACTTGAAAAACAAAGGTGCCATCGCTGTTGGGAACGACGCTGATTTGACTTTGGTTGATTTGAATTTGAAGCAAGAGATTCGAAATGAAAATCAAGAGACCAAATGTGGTTGGAGTCCTTGGGATAAGACTTCTCTTACAGGTTGGCCAGTTGCTACGTGGGTGATGGGGCATCAAGTTTTTCAAATAGAAGACGGCGCAACTAAATTCGATACGTCGCGATATGGAGCGGAAATCGAATTCGGTGGACAGTTTTGACCGTCGCTTGAAAAGTGTTTTACCTTGATTTTATTTTCGTGGAGTCAATTTGAGATTCATTCAGGCAATGGATAGACTGACACCGCATCGTGATCTGATTGACTGGTTCAAATCGTTCGCTTGCGGTGTGTTTTTCCGTTAAGATTGTTGAACAGTTTTTGCACGCAGTTGTTAGGGAACGCGAATGTCAGTCTTGAAGATTCAAAAGTTTGTTATGGTTTTCGCCGCTTTGGCTTTTGTCGGGGCGATGCCTTTGGGGCTGGCCGGTCAATCAATCGTTGAAGGAGCTCTCGACAAAAAGAAGGTCGACCAAAAATGGAAACGAGCGGCTTGGGAATTTGATAAGGCGTGGAGCTCCGTCACTGACGAAGAAGAGGCGAAGGCTTGGGGCATCGCCGTTGATGAAGCCTTTAAAACTAAGAAACTTGACCAGATAAAAAAGTTCATTGACTTTAAGCCGATGCATGGTCGTTGTGTTGCGGGAATCACCAATGAAAGTTTCAAGAATGGATTTTCACAAGGGATCGTGACCGGCACGGACAACTTGTTAAAGCAGTTGGCTGGCAGCGGGGGAAGCTATGTTTTTCGAGGCGTGAAGAATACCAATTTCGGTGCTTGTGCACTGATGCGAATGCTTGATGCCAACGGCGGATGCAATTACCACTTGTGGCGTTTGCAAAAAAATGCAGCCGGCGATGTTCAGGGTATCGACATGTACATTTTTCTTTCCGGAGAAACATTTGCTGACACAATGCGGCGAATCACATTGCTTTCTGTACCCAAAGATGATCGGACGTTCTTTCAAAAACTTTCGGGTGTCGAGCAGTCAATCGCGAAACACCAACAGCAAATGCTGAAGTTGTTTCAGGCGACACAGGCAGGGGACTTTGAAGCAATTCTTGCCGCCTACGATGCATTGCCCAATAAATTGAAATCTGAAAAGTCATTCATGGTCATGCGAATGACTGCGGCCATGC
>CAYMFZ010000163.1:5366-9862 GCA_964389585.1 uncultured Pirellulaceae bacterium
TTCAAAAGCAGTATCCAGGTGATGTATCTGCTGCGTTGATGGGTCTTGATTTGTATTTCATCAAGAAGCAGTTTCCCAAAATGTACGACTCGCTCGATGTGTTGACGGAGTCGGTCGGGGAAGACGCTCATCTTGAAATGTTGCGAGCGATCGCGCTCAATGAAGAAGGGAAGTTGCAAGACGCCGTTAAAGTAATCAAGCATGCTTTGACGCTAGAGCCCAAAATGGAGAAGGCGAACTGGACTTACGTGGAGTTGGAGCTTGCCCAAAAAGACTTTCCTGCGGTTACAAACGCTTTGAAGCAAATCGTCCAGCGGTTTGGATACACCGAGTTCGCAATGGAGGGCAACGAAGCTTACGCGGAGTACATAAAGACTCCCGAGCACGAAAAATTCCAAGCCTATTTGAAGACGGTTAGGAAGTGATGGGGATTGCTGTTGCCTAGCAACCAACGCCATTGATTTCACTCGCACCAATCACTTGTGGGTAGCTCGTGAATTTTTGACTCTCCCGCGAGTTCTTCGACCCGTCCGATGGCTTTGTTGACTTTGGCGGACTCGACTAACATGCCGATCGCCAAAGACAATGTGGAGCTTTCGCCCGGGGCGAGTTTGACAACGCGATCATGAGATTCTTCGAAGGTCCGCGTGTTTGGAAAGTTCGTGGCGGGCTCAAGTCCGGTCACGTATCCATCTGCCAGTCCGACCGTGTTCTTCCAGAACGAGAAACAGGGCAAGCTTTCGATGTCGTGACGAATGGTGGCGGCTTTGGTTTTGTCGGAGTTTGCAAGAACCACTAGCGACTCATTGTTCTCATCCGAATGCAACTTTGCAAAGTAAACCTGTTCGGCGTAGGACGCGTCTGGGCCAGTGAATGTGTTCCAAGTTTCAATTCCATTGGCCGAATGTTCGTTGCGGGGGACAAGCTTTTTTATCGGAGCGAAAATCTGACTGCCATTTTCAAGAATCGGCTTTCCAAAGTTGTTGTGATACAGCATTTGAAAACTGGCAGGGCGATCAGAGAGGTTGGTGACTTTGTCAACGATCGAAATTTCGTCGGAGTCGATTCGCAAAGTGATTTCCGTTTGAAGCTGAAGTCTTTGAAAGTGAAAACGGTTCTCGTTGACGATTCCAATAACTTTAATTTCACCTTTCGCGTCATCAGTTTCAACACTCACATGAGAGGCAGGTAAGTTTGCGATTCGCCCATGCAGCGGGTGCTTGAGTTGTCCATTGGTTTCGAAATCAGGTGCTCCGTTACTTTCTAAACCACAACGCACCATCATCTCGTCAAACCCGTCGAGCCAACCCAGTCCACTTGGTTCCGAAACGGGGACAAACATTGGATGAATTGGACCAGCGATTGGGGAGTCCCATCCAAATCGGACGCCCCCGTTGGACGCAGCCCAGATTCCCATTCCCCGTGACGGTAGAACTTCGACGCGTTTGGATCCGCACTTGAGCGTGATCATGTCAACGTCTGCACTTGGTCCGTCGGCAAGTCGTTGAAACGTGTAGCCAAGAACTTCTGTTCCTCGCGAGAATGTGCGCCCGTCAGTCTTGCAGATTTCGAAAACGTCGTCAGTTTGTTTCATTGTTACCAGCTTCGGATCTAGGCGTTGTCAAGTGAAAAATATTACCGCTGAGATGTCGTCAATCGACACGTCTTAGTTGCTTGCGGGACGCAGCGAAACAGCTTAAAACTTTTATACCTGAGCCGTAAGTAATAGCCAGCATTTCGAAGTCAGTTCACCACTTGAAATTGAGAAGTATGTCGTCATCCCAGTCCCTTCCTGTCGTCAGCGGCGATAACGTGAAACAAATTTTGGACCGCGCGATGGACGCGGGTGGCGGATTACTTCGTCTAACGCCGACTTGGGTTCCGCGAAGTTTTCTTCATCCTGGCAAGCGGATCCGGCTTCATCCCGATGACTATTATGCGATGGGGGCTGAGCGCGGCGGGATAGATGAGCGCTGGTTTGGAAGTACGACAGAATGTGCCAATGAGAATCGTGAGGCGACGGAGGGGTTGAGCTTTTGCCGATTCGAAGGCCAGGTTTTCTTGCTCCGTGATGCTGTTGCAGAGTCTGGCGCGGATTTGATCGGTTCAAAGATTTGGGACAAGTACAAAAAGTGGCCGGTCTACTCAAAGTTCTTCGACAACATGGGGCCAATTCCGCATCACATGCACCAGAGCGCCGCCGATGCAGCCTTGGTTGGGCAAGAGGGAAAGCCGGAGAGTTATTACTTTCCACCTCAATACAACAATTGCGACAATAACTTCCCGCACACTTTCATGGGATTGGAACCGGGAACCACAAAAGAAGATCTGCGAAAATGCCTTGCCGATTGGAACAAAGGCGAGAACGGAATTTTGGATCTCTCGAAGGCTTATCGACTTAAGCGCGGAACGGGTTGGTTGATTCCCCCGGGCGTTTTACATGCACCAGGGTCTTTGTGTACTTACGAACCGCAGTGGGGCAGCGACGTATTTGGGATGTTCCAGAATATCGTCGAAGGACGCTACGTTCCTTGGTCGCTGTTAGTCAAAGACATGCCAGAAGATAAGCATCAGGATTTGGACTTTATCATCGGTCAACTCGATTGGGAAAAGAACGTCGACCCGAACTTTAAAGACAACAACTACCTTGAACCGATCATTGCGGATCAGGGTGAGGGTTGGTGTGATCGCTGGATCGTTTACGGAACGGTCGGTGGCGAACAACTGTTTACCGCTCGCGAGTTGACGGTTGATCCGGGTTGCAAGTGCACGTTGCGAGACGCCGGTGCGAGCAGTTGGATTACGGTTCAGGGAGCGGGAAGAATGGGAACGCTCAAATTGCAAACGCCTGTCATCGTTCGTTACGGACAAACGACGGATGATGAGGTCTTCATTTCAAATCACGCGGCGAGCAATGGTGTCGAGATCGAGAATACGGGTTCTGAGCCGTTGGTGGGACTTCGTTATTTCGGCCCCGATACATGGGAATCGCTGCCAGATGTTGGTGACTTTAAGAAATAGAAATAGAGATTTGAAATTTGCAAATTTGTGATTTGAAATCTGGTGTTAAGGATTTAAATCAAGAATTCGGTGTCTGGAGTCTGGAGTCTGGAGTCTGGAGTCTGAAATCTGAAATCTGAAATCTGAAGTGTCTAACTTTCCAATTCGAACGTCGCCTCAACAATCCAAGACCATCTAAACCTAAACAAGAGTTTTCAGGGAAATCATGAGTCAACCAAAAATTCATAACGCGATGTGGCCAGGTCTCGTCGGCAAAGGAACCGATGAGGGACAAGAACCACCAATCAGCCTGGAAAAAATGTTGGACCTGACGGTTGCAGCCGAAGTCAACGGTCGCAAATTCGAAGGCGTTGATTACTTTCTGTTTCTGCCTCACACAGATCCCGATGCATCAGACGATGAATTGAAATCAATTGCTGATCTCATCCAAAGCAAAGGCCTCTGCGTCGGAACTTTGGTTGCGCCTGTTTGGCCTGGAACGGTTGGCGACAGTGCGATGGGTGACTCGGAAGCGACTGACAAATTCTTGACCGCCGTTCGCAAGGGCTGCCACATCGCCAAAGTGTTCAATGAACATGGCGTGCGAACCTACGGTAGTATTCGAATTGATTCGGCTGAGTTTGGCATTGATAAATGGCGTGAGGACTCCGTAGCCAATACTAAAAAGATCGCCGCAACTTTTAAAGAAGCCGCGAAGATCGCTGCCGACTACGGCGAGCGGTTGGCAGCCGAGGGAGAAATTTGCTGGGCAGGCATGCATTCGTGGAAAGACATGTTGGATTTGCTAGAAGAAGTTGGCATGCCAGAAACGCTAGGATTCCAGGCTGATCTCGCTCACACCTACCTCTACCTCATGGGTTACAACGCACCGGAGCATGCGTTACTAAAAGACGGCTACTCCCAGGAAGAGTTTTGGTCAGCTTACAAAACGATGACAGACAAACTTCGTCCATGGACAATTGATTTCCACGTCGCTCAAAACGATGGCGACGTACATGGCGAAGGCAATCATGACAAAACCGGCAAGCACTGTCCTGCTGACGATCCCAATGGCAAACTCGACATCGTTGAATGTTCCAAATATTGGCTGGAGGGTGCCAGCGATCGAGGAATCAAACACATTTGTTGGGATGGTTGCATGTTCCCGAATGCGATGCTTGAAGATCCGCAAACATGGAACACAATTTTGGCATCCATGATTGACGTTCAGGAAGCCCACGGTTGGGCGTAGCCCAATGTAGAACAGTTGTCCTCAACTGTTCAAAGTACGAGCAAGAAAACAGATTCGAACATCAGCGTTGGCTCAGTCGCGTTGAAATTGAAACTGAGTGGTATGAATCTGAGTGGTATTTAGCTGAGTGGTATTTAGCTGAGTGAGTGGTATGCGTCTGAGTGGGATGGATGAGTTTAGCCAAGATGTATTGTGGCATTTCACTCCGTGAAATAGCGCCAGCCCCCGATGCGAAGCGAAGGTG
>CAYMFZ010000164.1:0-9829 GCA_964389585.1 uncultured Pirellulaceae bacterium
AAAAAGTTCTCGTTCACTGTTGGCGTGGTGGCATGCGAAGCCAGTCTGTTGGTTGGCTTTTAAGTACGGCTGGACTCGAGCCAACTTTGCTTGAAGGCGGTTACAAAGCGTTCAGGCAGCATGCCCGTTCTTTTTTTTCACGTCCGTGGGATCTGCGAATCGTGAGTGGGCTTACTGGTGCTGGAAAAACAAAGATCTTGCTGGCATTAAAAGACGCCGGTCAGCAGATCCTTGATTTGGAAGGCTTGGCCAATCATCGAGGTTCGGCTTTTGGCGGGATCGGCCAAGCGGTCCAGCCGTCAACGGAGCAGTTTGAGAACGAGCTCTTTACTGAGTTGCAGGCAACGAATTCAGGAGCGAGTATTTGGGTCGAAGACGAGGGGAATCGCGTCGGTTCGGTTGTCGTTCCACCGGACTTTTATGATCGAATGCGACATTCGCCAGCCGTGTTTATGTCTTCGAGCCCAGAACAACGAGTTGAAAATCTGTTGGTGGATTATGGAGATTTGCCAAAGCAAGAACTTGCTGACTCAATTGACAAAGTTCGAAAACGGCTTGGCCCTCAATATGCGGATGAAGCAATTGAAGCGCTCGAACGCGACGATGTTGCCAAGGCAATTGAAATTGTGTTGGCCTACTACGATAAAACCTATCTCAAAGCCGCCGCTGCGATGCCACGCGAAGAAATGGTTGAGTTATCAATTGATGGATTGTCTGAGACTGAAGTCGTTCGTCAGATGGTAGCGATCGCTGATGAATTCGCGATTGAAGCTTCGTCGAAACCTTGAGTTGAGAAGTTGTGCAGGTGCTTGACTAACCGCTGAGTTAGAGTCGGTTTCCGCAAGCCACAACGCTGCTGGTGAGGACTCAATCGGCTCGTCGTTGCAAAAAGTATACAAGCTCGACGCGAAAACGAATGGGGAACTTGTCTGCGGCACTTAGTTGGAATTCCCACTTGCTTGCGCTTCGAGCTTGTATTGCGGCCCCTTTTTAAGGGCCTTGCTCAAAACCCCACTCTACCGGTGGTCATTGATTCTTGCTCGTTGGTTTTCCGCCATCATTGAATTTCGAAACTCCGCGCCCGTTGTTGAACATCTTTAGAAACTGTTCAATCTCCGCCTTTTCAATAATTTCATTGGCGTTGTAATCCATGTGGCCAACGTACATCGTGACTTTTCCGGCAGGAAGTTCATCCACGGTGATATCTCCATCACCGTTGCTGTCGAAGTCACGGACGTTGGCAAACATTTCATTGAGGAAAATTCCTGGGCGTGTTCCAAGGTTTGGGTTCGGCGCTAAAACGATCTGATAATCTTGAGAGACTTCTGTGCAAAACGTTTCATCATCGTCACAAACGGTGTAAGTCAGCGTCACAAGCAAGGGCGAAGATTTGTCTTGGATTTCCGCCTTGAGAAGAAACTGCCTTGGATCAACATCTGCATCTTCTTTGACTTCTTCGCTGATGAATTCTTCTTTATCAAACGTGACGACATCACCATTCTTGATTTCAATCTTCACGCGACCAGCTCTATTGTTCCAATGGACTTTGTAGAGTGGATCCAGGTAAACGCCAAAGTAGATTTCGCCAATGCCTGTGGCAAACAGTTGACGAGTACCCTCTGCTCGGAGTTTTGCAAAGAACGGATTGTCGTCAGGAATTGGCTTGAGGTCAAAAGGGACAAGGCCACCAGGCAAATTGACTCTGGGCACGACTCCGCTGGCGACCTCTCGAATTTCTGGTGTGAACACTGCGTCAAGATCCGAAACTCGCGTGATTTTGTCGACGGGACCAACGAGTTCCTCAAGGTCTTCGCGAAGCGTTTTGGGGTTAGCCCAAAATCGTTTTCGAACAATTTTCCCATTTGGGTCAAGGATATACTCGCCATTAGGCGCTCCACCAAAAGCCGTTTCAACAGCATGATCCATCGTGTCGCAGATCCAGGGAATCTCGGTCTTGAATCTCGCCTTGGCCGTTTCAATGTGCTTGAGGCGTTCTTCGATGTTGAACGCCGGAATAAAATTGTTGACTTCAGGATGTTCAACTGATTTGTAAACGTAGAAAAACTGAACGTCTTTGTCGTTGTAGTCGCGGTACACCGTCTCCAGACCGGAAACATTTCGAAGAAACGGTGGTCATGTTAGGCACCCAAAATTGATTACGGTGAACTTGCCTTGGAGATTATCGAAATCAAATTCGTTTCCAAGTTCATCAAACGCTTTGAGGTTACCGAGCCCGTCTCCAATGAGAGGCTTTCTCGTCAAGTACCGTTTGTTGAACGTCTCGGCGAACTCCACCGGCTGGCTTTTGTTTGAAGCCTGTTGATTTAGCAGCTTTTGCGTTATCGATCGCCGTTTGCGAAACTCTTCAATTGAAAGCGAGCCATTCTTATCCGAATCCAATTGCGTGACCAATTTCTCGAATTGATTGAATCCCGGAAGTTTTTCTTCAACGTAGGATTTGAATTCGGTTTTGGATAATTGCTTATCCGAATTCTTGTCGATCGCATCGAATCGCTTCTGTGAGTCATCGGATTGCGATTTGCTTTGGGCTGAGGAGCAATCGGCAAAGAGAAATATTCCAAGCAACGTACAGTACAAAATCTTGATGATCGATGATTGGAGCATGCTCTTTCCCTTTGGCTGAAATTTCTTGCTCTGTTAGGTTAAGCGATTTGAAACGTCAAAGCCACTATCTAAGCCCCTTAACGTCAAGGATCTGCGAATTGGAAACCGAGTTTCCAAAGCGTTCGAATTGGTCGAATTGCCAAACCACTTTCTTTGTTTTTGGTTCGACTTCGACCAGAAGTGGTTGGGCAGGTCCCGCATGACAGTTGCCAATCACGTAATTCCCATTGGGTAAGACTTCTAGCGTCGTAACCCACGCGAGTTTGATGCCGGGAAGTTCGTTTTGTTTTAAATGCCAGACGATCTTTTTTTCAGGTGTGACTTCGATTACTGAATGTCCATTGCCTGTCGCTATCAAAGTGTTGCCGCTGGGCAATCGGACGGCACCAAAAAGTTTGTTACCAAACGAATCAGGACCGTGTCCTGGCTTTGGCTCCATGTCAAACATTGGTACCTCGTATTCCCAAACGACTATTGAATCTCCGTCGTACTCGCGGAGTTTTCCGTCGCCTTCATGGCAAACGAGATAGTTGCCATTTGCGATTTTTCGAGCCAACCTTGTGTCCGTGTGCGGATGTGGGTTGTCGACCGTAAACTTGATCTCTTTCAGTAGTTTTCCATCTCGATCAACCTCAATGATTCGAGCGGTTCCCGATTCCGCGATCATGACGTTGCCAGATTCCAACGGTTGGAAAGCATGAACCTCCACTTTCTTTCCTTCGTTTCCGTTTTGGATCGAGCTGTCATAGGTCCAGATGACGGCTTTCTTTTTACGGTCAATTTCAACGACTTTGTTGGCGCCCAGTCTGGTCAAAATGTTTCCTGAATCGAGGACGTGAATGTCATGAATTCCATTCCATTTCATTTCCCATTCGATATCGCCTTTGTCATTGACGATGGCAAGTTTTTCGTTGCCCTGCGTGATTAATCTGTGTTGTGCAAAGGCGGGTGAACAGGCAATGCAAAGGCAAGCCAAGGCCTTGATAGTGAGGAAAATTCGCAAGCGGCTTGTGGTGGTTGTCATGGAGTGAATCCTCAAAATGATGAAATGATCGAAGGCAGCTTGCTCAGCCCTTTTTTCGTCCAATCAAAACGCTTTGCATGTACCCGTGAGCACGACCTTGAATCTCCAGAATGTCGAAAAATCTCCCCCACGTCTTTTGCAGGTAGGCATTGCTGTGAGTAACCAGTGCTCGGTACGGTCCAACATCCGTGTAGCGAAAGCACTTTCGCTCCTCAGGAATTGGGTGCTTAAGAAGTTCGTCAAAGCCCGGATCGATTTGGCGGAAACGCTTTAGCAATCCATTATCGTCTTCGGCATTTTGAAGAAGTGTCCAAGTGTCTTCGTTGTGCACCGTCAAATAGCAGATCCCATTTGGCTTTAGGACACGATAAAGCTCCGCGAGCCAAGCCGTCTCAAACGTATCGATGTGCGTGAAGACCGAAAACGCGCTGACGACATCGATTGAGTTGTCTGCAATCGGAATTTGAGGAACGCAGTTGTTGTGGATGATTTTTAGTTGAGGTGGAAGGTAGTCATTGAGCCAACGAATGTGACGGCCATTGATGTCGCTTCCCCAAAGATTCGGAATGTCAGACTGAGCGCAAAAATGACGAAGCACACGACCTGACGCGCAGCCAAAATCAAAGTACGACTTAAGATCGACATCGTACTTCCGGGCAGCGGCACCGATTTTTAGAAAGTCTGCCAAACCAGTGATAAAAAAGCGGGCGTTGAAGTTCCGGTTGTACCCCTCTCGGTCCGAGACGTCGGGGATGGGGTAATGATCACGCGCAACGAACTCTGCGAGGGGTTTTCCGCCGAGTAATTCTTCCGTGAGCACATCGCTCATCTTGAATTCTTCAATTGGCATTTCTGCCGGCGAAGGAAAGTTGTTGAACGGTGTGGTTGAGTCGTGGTTGAGAGAGATGTCATCTTCCCACGTGGGCATTCGAAATTTCGCCCAGTCGGAATTGTTGGAGGCAGCCATGTTTAATTCGTTGTTAGATTGCAGCGGATGCGTTAGGAATTTCAATGCGAATTTAGGAGCTTATCCCCAAAACATGTATGTGAGTCGTTGGCAAAAGCCTCGGTCCAGCGAACGAGTGGTTGGTTTTTGGCCCGAGGCTAGCGCCTTCGGCTCACTGTCGAATATTTTTTCGTTTTCGGGGTAGGCTTTATGTCTTACAACTCCAATTGGCATTTGAGTTCGATTAGAACTCGCCTAAACAATTTTCTCAATGCTAACCTGATTGGCTTTTGAGAAATGTTTCTTGCGGTTGCCCAAATCAAGTTTGAAGCTAACCTTTTGGGACGGATGAATGCACAGGAAATGAATGGAAGATGACAAACCAACCGAAACCCAACGACTTGCATCGACCTGGCGCGGGCCTGCCGCCTTTTGAAAAGATCGCGGTGGGAAGTGGCTTTAAGATTTTTACTGCGTTTGCGACCGACCGTTATGTGTTGAAGAAGTTTCGCCGCGAGGCTCGTGAGGTGTTGCGGTTGGCGGAGGGAGACGAATCATACGATCCCTTTCAAACGGTGAAAGTGCCACGGCTGTTTGGCATCGAGCATTCCAGTTGTAACTGGTCAGTGATGATGACGCTCGAGCATCTGTGCATGACGACGTTTGACATGCTGAAGATTATCAAGGCACTTCATTCAGGTGTCGCGCCTCGAGGTGCAATCGATATTGCCGACTACAAACCGGCTAACGACGTTGGATTTGAAGTGTTGGATCGTTTTCGCCAAGTCGAATTGAGCTACGGTTTGGATGTGGAGGCGATGATCGAGTCGCAAGGTCGATTGGTCAACGGCGCCACGTACTTGCATCCATGGTTTGGGTTGATTAACGCTCATCAATGGCATTGCCTCGCTGCGGTGCATCTTCAGATTCATCGACGGCAAATGCAAAAGATAATCGCGATCTTGGGCGTGACTTAAGATGTGTGTTGCTGCGGCGTTGCAGCTAATGAGTCGCGGGTTACCAGTCTCTGGTGGTTTGTCAAAGTTAAATTCTTGGAAGCAGCCGCAGTGCGATAGCATCCGGTTCTGTCGCGTCAAACCGGACGCTAACGCGTGGCGGCTGATTTTCGATATCCTAAACTTTTGCGTTGGCAAAGAACTGGGAGCCTAAGACACTTAGAAATCCACTTCGTGAATTTGGCTCCATCTAGATCCTGATTTGAACAGGGTTGCGTTTCGCGTTCATCGTAAAATTCGATTTGGCAGTGATTGGCTTTCCTGGAAAGCAAGCCGCCCAATTCAAGAATCGAACGGCTGAGACCATGCCAACTGTTTCACTTGAATGCTTTTTGTGAATGTGATTCGAAGGCTTGTTGACAGGGTTGACCGCCACCAACAAATCGACGATTCCCTCGGAGCCAAGTTCAGACGTCACGAATTGCAGGATTTGTGAGTAGATCCCAAGTCCCCGTTTCTCCTTGTTGACCATCGCGGCAAATAGCCAGACTTGTTTCGGGCCAAGCATCACGCGAACGCCAAGTTCTGATTCGTCGAAGTGTTCAGCCGCGACCCAGAACGCGCCGACGCATTGATTGTCTATGGTCGCGATCGCTGCACGAAGCGGATTAGAAAAAAGGGCTTGGTCAATGAAAGAAGTTTTTGCTGCCGATGCGCGTTGTTCGTCGCTTGTCGCCCATTGAATCTCAATATCTGATTCAATCCGTGGCTCTTGAATTTTCATTCGATACACAACGTAGCGTCTAAACCGAAAGAGCTTTTCCGGGACGATTCGATTGAACAGAATCGCACCCGTGTAACGCCAGCCACGCTTGGAAGCATTTTTAAAAAAACTCATTGGCTGATCTGTGTTACGTGTTGGTTGACGATCAAGATATTGCGATGGCTTTGTCAGTCCCTAAAGTCAAAACATTTTCGACAATTCATCGGTGGACAAAATGGGAATCCCCAGCTTTTCCGCTTTTTCACTTTTCGATCCAGATCCGGGACCTGCGACTAAGTAATCGGTTTTCTTGGAAACGCTGCTTGAGCATTTTCCACCACGGTCTTCGACTTCCTTTTCCCAGTACTTTTTACCATCAGGAAATCCGCCACTGAAACAAAATGTCTTACCATCAAGTTTACCGCCGGATTTCGGGACGATGGGATCGACGAACTTCAAAAGATCATCAATCTCCTTGGCGTTCTCTCTTAGATAGCTGGAGATGGCTTCTGCTGTGATTTCGCCCACGTCATCGACGGCTTCGAGTTCCTCGACTGAGGCCTTGCGGATTTTTTGGAACGAACCAAAGTGCGCCGACAACGCTTTTCCGGCCGATTTGCCAGCCGCGCCGATTCCAAACGAAGCGAAAAGCTGCCAAAGCGGAACGGCCTTTTTGGTTTTCAGCGCACTCTCAATCGCCTTGTCGAGGTCATCGCTGCTCATCTTGTCTGGTGATGGAATCATTTGGATCGCCGCGACGGCCAAAGTTGATTGGCGCGAAGTCAACCCTGTTTGCATCGCCGATTCAACATCGAGACGATAAAAGTCCGCGGCCGTTGAGACCGCGCCGCCTTCTACCAATTGAGTCACACGACTCTCGCCAAGTCCCAGCACGCCGAACGTTGCGAGGTAGTGGCAAAGTGTACTGATGTTTTGTGCAGAGCATTCTGAGTTTGGGCAAATCAACTCCAACATGTCTTCGGTATTGCCCTTCTGAAGTTTCGTTTCCGCTTCGCAGGCGGGGCAAGTTTTGGGAAAGTCAGGTTTGCCTTGTCCCGAAACGACGCCGGTTACTTTGGGGATAATCTTGCCGGCTTTTCGAACTGAAATCTTTGAGCCAATTTTGATTTGATTTCGATCCATGAAGCCCGCGTTGTGCAGCGTCGCGCGAGAAACGTTTGTGCCCGCTAATCGAACGGCATCGAAAATTGCAACGCTCGTTAACTTTCCCGTCCGGCCAGTTTGCCATTCGATATCCTTGATGACGGGCGTGGCTTCTTCTTCACGAAACTTCCAAGCGATTTTCCCTTTAGGATTTCCCGTCCGAGGGTCGCCATGCCGTCCAAGCTGATCCTGGTCTTCGAGGTTGTTGACTCCGATGATCACGCCATCGACTTCAAAGTCCAATTTGGGGATGCCATCCTCCATTTTTTGCAAGTCTTCGAACTTGAAGGGTTTCGCTTCAACGTAAGGAATGCCGAGGTCTTTAGAGCAAAACTTGAATCGCTCGATCTCGGTTTTGTACGGCGGATTGGCGAGACTTTCGATACTGTAAGCTACGAAGCTGATCCGATTGCGTTTCGTTTTTTCAGGGTTCTTGAATTGTCGAATGCCGCCTGCGGTATGGTTGCGCGGGTTGGCTCTCAGTTTCTCGCCGGACTTTGTTAAGTCCTTTTGAACTTTCTCGAAATCAGAAAGTTTGCAAATCAGTTCGCCACGAATCGAACAGGTAATTTTGATGGGCAGCTTGTTCGGCACGCCAGAAACAAATTTGACTTGCTCGGTAACGTCTTCGCCGTTGATCCCGTCGCGAGGACGCAATCCCGCGCGGGCCAGCTTTCCATCTTCGTAGTAAATGCCAATCGCAACGCCATCAAGTTTGTACGCTTGATAGAAATAGGACTTAGGGTACGAGACAGGTTCGTCTTTGTGAGTTTTCCCTTTGGCAGTTTGTTGCGGCCCATTGAGAATTTTATCGGACGCTGATTCGGCTGTTTTCTTAAGCCATTTAAAGAGCTGTTGCTCCTGCGTATCGAGATCTTCGTGGCTGGCCTTTTCAATCGACGTCAATGGCGGATCGTGAACGACTTTGTTTGTCGAACTCACAAGTTGCGACGCGGTTGCTGTGCCAAACAAAGTCGAGTCGGGGCGAAGTTCCTTAAGCTGCCTTCGGAACCCGTCATACTCACCATCCGTCACGACGATATTCGTGTCCGGATGAATGCACTCGAGGCCTTGCTCGTAAGCAGTGTCCAAGTGGGCGATGACTCTTTCGAGATCGTCAGCTATTTTTTTCGTCGATTTCTTGGCCATTTACATTCGGGTAAGTTTGGGCGGGTCGAATTTGCAGAATCAAAATTGCGGATGCGAACTGGAGCTATGGCTCAGTTTTCAACGCCGCATTCTGGAGCCTGATTGATTGGCTTGTCCATTGCTGAATTCGGAATCAAGCATAAAAACTTGAGCGGCGTTTCACCCGTGTTCTTAAATTGATGAATTTCGTTGGGACAAACGAGAAGAACATCGCCGGCTTTGATCTCATGCAGCGTCTCGTTTTCGAGAATCGTTCCTGCGCCTTCCAAGACATAGACTTCGTGCTCGTAGTCGTGACTATGTTTGGGCGTGAATCCACCAACGCCGACTTCGAACTGTCGCATCGAAAAGTTCTCAGCCCCATCCGACTTGCCTACCAACCAACGAACTTTGCAGCCTTCAGCTCCTGGCATCTCAACCGGTTTCTGCTCGATTTCTTCGAAGTGATTAACCTTCATCTCTTATCCTCTTGTTCATTTTCGACTGTCGAAACCGCCGAAGTTGTTATTCTGATTGATTGGTCGATAATATAGGATTGAGCGGGCAGTCGTCCATGTGATTTGAAGGATGTTCCAAATTTACATACATGTCGACACTTCCCCATCCTACGTTTCCTGAATCGCAAAAGCATGCCGATCAACAGCGAAACTCGAATCAGCATTATATTGGTGCGGCGACACGTTTGGACACACTTGAGATTTTCAATCGAGAATAATTGATGAGACAACATCGTAAAACTTCGCGAGAGAAAATTGTTGGTATGCAAAGTTGTGATTTGATACCAGTAATGAGAATTTTCATTTGTGTTTTGCTACTGTTTGTCGGGCAGTCTCAGGCGTTCGGGCAAGACGAAAAGCCAGCCGATGAAGACAAGGAAATCGAGAATGTCATTCAGGATACGCTGCTTCAAGCCGATCAATCTGTGTTCATCTCGGCTCCACGAGAATTCTTAAGACCGCTGATTCGAGCCAATCGAGCGCTGAGGGAAAACGAAACCGCACGAGCCGTTTCGTTGCTGGGCGAAGTCTTGTCCGATTCGACCAACGAAGACTATCTGGTACCCGTCATGGCCACCGAAGGCTTGTCCGTCAGCCTGCGACTGCGTGCTGAAATGACGTTAGGTAGTTTGCCGACGAAAGACCGTGAGCTTTACCGATTGCGGTATGGCGTTCAGGCGAAACAGATGTTGGAAAAGGCGATTG
>CAYMFZ010000165.1:0-5886 GCA_964389585.1 uncultured Pirellulaceae bacterium
TTTGAGATTTGAGATTTGAGAATAGAGAATTGAGAATTGAGAATTGAGAATTGAGAATTGAATTGAAACGGAATATGGATTTGATGGTTGCCTGTTTTTTGAAATCTGAATTCAAATAAGCCTTTGATTTCGAAATTAGAAAACTTCAAACTCCGAATTCAGAAAAACGTTAAAACCTGATTCATAAACGTTTTGATTGCGGAGCAATCAACGACTATCGATCATCGCTAAACGTTCGACGCAAACGTTCGATAAACTCACCAAGCATAATCGCCGTCGCGCCCCAGACTTTGTGTTCCATTTGGTGATCTCTAACTGCGTAATAGGGAATGCGATGGGTTTCGCCGGATGAGCGAACGATGTTGCCGTGTACCAAAGTTGCTGGGTCGGTCAATGTCGCGATCGGCACCTCGATGATCTGATCGACTTCCTCTTCGCTACGTTGGAATATCGGGACGCCGGCGTGCCAGCCAACAAATGGCGTGACCGTAAAATCGGAAGGCGGGATGTAAACAGAATTCAGCTGGCCAAGCACTTCGATTTCACTGGCGACGATTCCGATTTCTTCTTCGGTTTCACGGAGGGCCGTTTGCTCAAGTGTTTCACCAGCGTCTTGCCGTCCGCCAGGAAAGCTAATCTGGCTGGCATGCTTCGAAAGATTCGCATGACGTTTGGTCAAAACAAGCCGCGAGCCATCGTCGTGCGGGTAGACCATGATCATGATCGCCGCGATCCTGCCCGAGCCATCAAGCTCCGACGGACGCGAGAAAGGGCGATTGAGTTCAGGAACGTCGACTTTGGGGCGCCAGTTTTCGAAACCGGGAACGCTCATCGCTTCCGCCAATTGTTGCTTCAACATTACCAGCCGCCACCCGCGCCACCGCCTGAGGAACTTCCTCCGCTGAATCCGCTGCCACCTCCTCCGCCGCCGCCAAAACTGCTTCCGCTACTACTTCCAGATGACGATGAAGATTTTACTCTCTTTGGCGTTCGGTAAGTGTAAGTTCGGTGGTAGTCACAGCTTTTGCAGTCTTCGTCGACGCGGACTTTTCCGCCACGAACGTAGTTGGCTCGAATGATGGTGTTCTTAATTTTCAAAACGGTGATGTACCAACACTTGGGACACTTCGAATAGCGAGTTAGCAATTTGCCATAGCGAATTTTTTGGACTTCTTCACATTTCAAGCAAGCCCAAATGTCGTAGTCCACACTGCCAAGAAACTCTTCGGTTTGTTCGGCGTCGTTAAGAAACTGATCGTCTTGCTCTTCCTCAAGTCGAATCATTTCGTCGGAGCAAGTTTTGCAATGCCGCGGTCGGTATCGCATATAGTAGCGACCACCAATTAACAAGCCGACGCCACCGAACAACGCTCCACCGCAGATCCAAGGGAACCAAGTAACCGGCCCGCGCCGTTTGTGTCGGCGGACAGGGCGAGTCGCCCGATCGGTTCCCGAGACGGATGGCAACAGCGAAGGTGCATCAAGATCGGCGACTGAATAAATCCGAGTCGCACAAGCGCGAATGCCTTCGTAAAGTGCCGAGTCGCCGTCGTCCTCTCGATAGCGCGGCAAAATCACATCGTCGATAATTTGCTGAGTCTGCCGAGTCTGTTCAGGTCCATCAATTCCGTCGCCGAGTGAAATCCAGGCTTGCCTGTCATCGGTAGCAACGAACAGCATGAT
This sequence comes from uncultured Pirellulaceae bacterium, assembly GCA_964389585.1. Lineage (GTDB taxonomy): Bacteria > Planctomycetota > Planctomycetia > Pirellulales > Pirellulaceae > Mariniblastus. The sequence continues at coordinate 1,684 of CAYMFZ010000165.1, forward strand.
TCCATTGTTACGCCAGACATCTGGCGCACCAGGAATTCCGCGTGCTCCAACTCCCCACAGATTGAACAGGTCAGTTGCGAAGTTTTGATGCTTGATGCCGTTGGTGGTTGGAATCACGACAACGCACATTTCGCGTTTTAATCGTTGGTTGATTTCCTCGCAAACCATATTGATATGCTCGATGGCTTCAGCCGATACGGTGCCCGACATGTCGACGACCCAACCGCCGCTGAGGCGAGGAGACTTGATGTCGTGGATCGAAATCCTGTCGGATTGCGCAAACATATTCGAAACCAAAAAGGTTTGGCAAATACAAGCGCAGAAAACAGCGACGAGTCGAGATCGAAATTTGAAACGAGAACGGTGCATAACGACAAAACCAGCGGGAGCGAACATCCATAACTACAAATACTCTACCAAATTGCAGCCAGTTGAAGCACAGAACAATTCCGCCTGCGAAATTGTGATTTACCGGCTGGCGATTTAGCAAGCGTTGAGTGCAAAACAAAACCCGGCGTCGAATTTCGACACCGGGCTCGTGTTGCGCAGAATAACGATTGAAAAGCCAATTGGCCTTTTTGTTTCGCTGATGCGAAAAAATTACTTTGGCGATGACTGCCAGATGACCTGAAGAATCTTCCACTTGCCATCCTCTTTCACCAAGTGAAACATGTCAGTTCCCCAAGCCGCGGTTAGTTTCGCGCTGGCGATCTTGTCCATGACATCGAGGATCTCGACTTTCTTGGGAGCGTCTTTTGGAATTCGGCCTTCGGAGTTGTACTTCGACGCGAGATTCTTAAGTTGCTCAAACGTCATGGCTGAGCCAGCGTTGAATTCGTCTTTATCTTTGGCGCGACCGTAGCCAAATTTCTTCAAGTCAGGATGAACGCCTCGCTCAATCAATTCGGGTTTGACATCGTAGATGCCTTCCACGTAATCGAGAACGGCTCTTTCAACGGCGGCTTTGTCGTCCATCGGAGATTCCGCAGATGACGATTCACTGACAAGCGAGCCAACGATTTCAAGAAGTTGTGCCGATTGGGCGCGGCTTTTGAGAGAGCCATCGATGACGCCTTGAACGACGCCGTTCTTATCCACGACATAGTTGTGAAACTTCATCTTGCCAGGACTGTAGGCTACTGTGGCGTTCACAGGTGTGTCGATTCCGAGCGTGAACTCGACGCTGGACTTTTCTTTGATTTTCTTCAAGCCATCGATGCCGCTTTTCTCTTCGCGGAAGACAGCCACAACTTCGACGCCTTGTTCTTGGAATTTTTCGGCAGCATTGCGTTTCAACTCAACGAGTTGTCTCATGCAATATGGTCACCAATTCGCACGCGAGAATAAAAGAATAGTAGGTTTGCCGTCTTCGCCGAACCGGTCCGAAAGTTTGAACTTCGTTCCGTCTAGTGTTTCAATTTCAAAATCAGGTGCTTTGTCACCAACCTTGAGAGTCGACTGCGCCGAGGCTGTCGAAAGAAAAAGTCCGACAAGGCAGATCGCCATTATCGGGAGGGTCAATCGTTTCATCATAAGTGATTCCAAATTACTAAACGGAATTTAAATGGAGTTGAAAATTAGAGCCTATCCCAAAACCTGTGAGCCGTTGGCGCTAGCCTCGGGCCAGGACTATCAGTTAAACCACAATTAGTTAAACCAAGCCACTCGATGGGCTGGCCCGAGGCTAGCGCCTTCGGCTCACTGATAGGTCTCAATCGAATTGAAGCGTATCTGAACGCCAACTCAGGCTCCAATCATAACAAAACAAAATCTTGATGTTTGTTTTCAAACGCACCAGCTCCAATGATCTCTTGACCAATCAACTAGCTCTGTACCCAGTTCAACAAAAACAACGCGATGACGGAAATCGCGATACCCAAATAGGTCCGTTTGTTAAGTGTTTCTCCAAGGAAGCAAACGGCGATCAAGGCAGTCAACACGATACAGCCCGCGCTGGTCACAGGAAACACAATGAAGCCTTCGAAATACTCAAGCGACTTCAAGATAAAATGTGTTTGAAAAATGTTTGACAATCCCATGAGAATTCCAATCACAAATTCCATGCGACTGGGCATTCGTCGAAAGTAAAGCAACACTGCCAACGACGGAATCGCAGCGATCGCAAACGCCGAGAGGATGAATGCCGGGCGATGATCGGGCTGGCTGACGTGCTTGAATGCTTCCTGGGACAATCGACTACAGCCGCAGAGCAAGAAAAAGATCAGCAGCATCGTTGGCACAATCCACTTGGGAGTTGTGTTCGCTGATTCGTTGGGGCGGCTAGTTTGCGCTCCAATCAAGGACAAGGAAAGCAACGCGAGGATGATGCCGATGGTCTGGATAAGATCAGGTTGTTCTTTCCAAACGATGGCCGCGAACGTAATCGGCAGTAGGATCGAAAGTGCACCCACGACGGTCGCGCTGGAGGCTCCCGTTTTTTCAATGCAATAGATCGCAAAGAAGAAGGCAACAAAGTAGATCGCGCCCATCGATCCACCTGTCCATAAAGCACCCGACGAAACCGGCATCGAATTCGAATTTAAAAAGACTGGAAGAATCGCGATCGCTGCCACGATGTAGTTGATCGCGCCGATCGTGATGACGTCTTCCGTTTTTCGAATCTGCGCCCACTTAATAAACAGCGTGAAAGCGGAAGCGAAAATAATTTGAAGCAGCAGGTAAATCATCGACGTCTCAAAATGAACGAATCTCACAGAATATCGAAGTCGCGTGGTTGCTGACAGACGCGGTCGTTGTCGTTTGTGTTCGGCCGTGAAAGATTTGAGATTGGTAAGTGCGTTATTCCTCTGCTTTTACCTTATTTTTGCCTGAACATCAGAATTCTTGTCTTGAACGGAATATGTCAGCGTGTTGATTGGAAGGCCGCTTATGGCCGGCCGCTTAAGTCGAAACTTTGAGGCTGAAACAGGTTTAAATACCAACTAAGAAAGACACGAAAATGAAAAAGACAAAAATAACGTTGTTGGCAACTGTGGTTATGTTTTGCTTGGCCACCACCGTGATGGCTCAGCCAGGACAGGGCCGCGGTGAGCGTGGAGAACGAGGACAGCGAGGTGGTGAGCGCGGCGAAAGAGGTGGGCCGGGAGGAGGAGAACGGGGTGAGCGCGGCGGGCGTATGATGCAAGCTTCGCCAGTTATGGCGGCACTTGATGCCGACAAAGACGGAGTGATTTCGAAAGCGGAAATCGACAACGCTACCGCAGTACTCAGAAAACTGGACACCAATGGTGATGGTGAATTGGGCGGAACAGAAATGCGGCCCAAGCGACCTGGCGGTGGAGAAGCTGGTGGTCCGGGTGGAGAACGAGCTGGACGCGGCGCGCAGCGGGACGCAGAACGCGGTGGCGAGCGAGGTGAAAAAGGTGCAGGTAGAGAGCGGGGAGGAAAGCGTGGTGGTGAGAAGGGTACCGACGGCGCTCGCGGAAGAAAACGTGGTGGCGAAAAAGGAGCTGATGACGCACGTGGCGGAAAACGGGGTGCTGAGAAGGGAGCCGATGGAGCACGCAAAGGCAAGCGTGGAGAGCGCGGCGAAAAATCTGCGGGGGCCGGTAATCTAATGAAAAAGATTATGAGCCAAGACAAAAACGACGATGGAAAAATTTCAAAGGAAGAAGCGCCCGAGCGAATGACAGCGATGTTTGATCGCGTTGACGGCAACAGCGATGGGTTCCTTGATGAGACGGAACTCGAAGCAATGGCTTCTCGTTTGAGTGGACGTAATCGAGGCCAAGGTGCTGGCGGCCGACGAGGTGGCGGAGATGACTCTGGAAAAGCTCAAAAGCCAAAACGACCCAAGCGTGACAAGTAAGTCGCCAATTTCAAAGGCAAGTCTTGTAAGGATATCGGAACAAGATTCGCTACTTCGAGGCTGCCACGAATAAATCATTTCACGGATCGTATACTTGTATTCGATCCGTGTTTTTTTTCATCAATGGATTCTTTTTTAGGGACGATCCCAAAGAGGCTTCAGATTGGATCGCGATCAAATTGCGAGTAAACTGATCACTTCACATTCTTTTAAGTGAGGTCGATCCATGTCGTTCCGTTTTCAAGTCGCGTTGCCACTAGCTGTACTGTCCGTGCTTTTTGCTGCGACAATTGTTTCGGCGCAGGCAAAAATCGACACCGTTGTCGACCGGGCTTCACCTCTTGAAACCGTTTCAACGGATTTCGGACTGGCGG
>CAYMFZ010000165.1:5896-9820 GCA_964389585.1 uncultured Pirellulaceae bacterium
GGTTACGCATTGATGATTCCCGACGTCAAAGACCAAAAGCTCTTTCGCTACATCCCAGCCAAGAAAGAGATGAGTGTCTTCGTTCCCGAAGCTGGAAGAATCAGCGCATCCTTCTTCAATCACGGTCGTCTATTTTTGTCAGACAATCCCAACGGACAGATCGCTTTTCTGGATGGCAAAACAAAAGTTCCAGTTACAACGTTCGACAAGATCAAACAAGCCGACGAAAAACCGTATCGCCCCAACGATTTAGTCGTCGATCAGCACGGCGGAATGTATGTGACTTTTACGCCGCAAAACAAAGTCATCTACATCGACGCCGAAGGTAAGCAGTCGGTCGCGGTCGACGGCATCGATACGCCAAATGGCATCACGATGTCGCCCGACGAAAAAACGCTTTACGTTTCATCGTTTATTCCAAAGAAAATTTGGGCTTATCAAATTACTAAACCGGGTCAGACAGTGAACGCGAGGCAATTCGCGTCGATGGATAAAGGCCCGGAGCGAGGTGCGGACGGGATGACGATTGATCGCGCTGGGAACATTTACTGTGCGGGACCAAAGCACATTTGGATCTGGCGACCGGGTGGTGCGCTAGTCGACAAAATCGAATGTCCGGCGAAGCCAATCAATTGCGCTTTCGGTGATTCGGATATGCGAACGCTGTATATCACTGGGCCAGGTGGGCTTTATCGACAACGGATGAAGATTCCTGGACGGTCGTCAGAACCGGCTTCGCTTGAGCTTCAACCCGTTGCTGAAAATCCAAAAAAGCTACGCGAGGGTGCGTTAAGTACCAAACTTGATGGAGTGAAATCACATTTGAATGTTGAGTTCGCCAGCTATGAAAATGTGGCGACAGAGATCAATGGGAAGCGCAAACTCTTGGCAGATATTTTCGAGCCAGCAAAGTCGAGCGGAACAAGCAATCCTTGTCTCGTCGTCGTTCATGGTGGTGGCTGGAAGCAAGGCGATAAAACCAAGTTCCGGGCTCTGGCAATTGAGCTTGCTCGGCGCGGATATGTGACGATGGCGATTGAATATCGGCTAAGTTCAGAATCCGCATTTCCGGCGAGCGCATTCGACTGTCTGGCGGCAGTTCGATTTTTGCGAGCCAACGCAGATCAATACGCGATTGATCCTGATCGAATTGGAGCCGTTGGCGGATCCGCAGGCGGGCACCTCGTTGGATTGATGGCGTCGGGTGGCGGGAATCCGAAGCTGCAAGGCGATGGCGGAAACCAAGATCATTCGGCTCGAATTAGCGCCGCAATCGTTATGGCGGGGCCGATGCAAATGGTGACTGGTTCCGTCGCCGATCGATCCGAGAAAAAGGATTCCAACGCGAATGTTTGGTTGCGAGGTTCGCTCGCGGAAAAGCCTGAGTTGTATCGGCTGGCGGATGCTCACGTTCAAATTGATGAGTCGACTTGTCCGATTCTGTTTATGGTCGGTGAGCACGATAATCCAGAACGAAATGAACTTTCACGAGAGAAGCTGAATTCGCTGGGAATCGCGACGGGGTTGAAGACTTACAAAAACGGCGAGCACGGCTGTTGGAATCGAAATCCCTGGTTTGACTTGATGGTCGAAGACATGGATCAGTTTTTCAAAGAGCATCTGAAGTGATCGTGGAAAGTTCGTGCGCAGTTAAAGGCGTTGAGGCAATAGGCGCGGTGTCGTCAGGATTGCGTAAGGTTTTTTTTGATAGTAAGTGATTGTGGCATTTCACTCCGTGAAATAGCGCCAACCTGATGCGAAGCGAAGGTTGCACCCGAAAAATTTTCAAACACAAACGAGTAGGAAGACACCATTCCTCATTCGCTTCACTCGAATTGGCGCTCGTTCACGGAGTGAACGGCCACAATCTACAAGCACTTCGTCCGTCCACCATCCACCGGCAGATTAACCCCATTCACATACGAAGCCAGTTCGCTTGCGAGAAACAACACCGCGTTTCCGATCTCGCTCGGATCGGCAAATCGTTTTGCGGGAACGGAACTCTTCATCGCTTCGGATACTGCTTCAATTGACTTGCCGGATTTTTCGGCTTTCGACTGAATGATCGAGCTCAACCGCTCGGTAGCCGTCGCGCCTGGCAAAACATTGTTAACGGTGATTCCGAACTGACCCAGTTCGTTCGCCATTGTTTTTGCCCAACTCGCAACCGCGCCACGAATCGTATTCGAAACACCCAGTCCATCGAGTGGCTGCTTTACCGAAGTAGAAATCACGTTGATGATTCGACCGTACCCTGCTGTTTTCATTCCAGGGACAAGTGCCTGAGCGAGCAAGTGATTGCACTTGAGGTGTTGTGTGAACGCGGACTCGAATGCGTCGATCGTCGCGCCAAAAATCTCGCCGCCCGGAGGACCGCCGGTGTTGTTGACCAAGATATGGAATGGACCGACTTGCGAAACTTTGGCAGAAACTTTCTCAGCAAGTTCGGCTGGATTTTGAAAGTCTGCCACGACAAACCCATGTTGCTGTCCGTCGTCGGAATCAAGCTCACTTAAAACGACTTCTAATCGTTGCTGATTCCGCGCGACGAGTGTGACGCTTGCCCCAGCAGCGGCCAGCGCTAATGCCGAAGCCTTTCCGATCCCTTGGGTGCTTCCACAAACGATGGCGTTCTTGTTTTTCAAGTCGATGAGCATTCAGATTCCTTTTTAAGTGTTATAACTTGGATTGTAAGCTTTATCTGTCCCGCGTTCGACTCGTAAGAATCCTTCAGTCTCATGGATCGCAAACTCCGCATCAACGGTCATTCACATCTTCTTCCTTACCCCGAAGAAATTCCTGCGTTCCTCAAAGACAACGAAATCTTTTGGGTCGACGAAGATCGAAAGTACATGCTGCAGAAGGATTGGAAGCGGCCAGTCACCGACTCAAGTTTCTTTTTGAGTGAAAAACTTGACTGGATGGAGCGTTACAAGATCGACCATGCGGGCGTGCTGAACCTTTCGCAGTTGTACGGCAATGGATTGCGATTGGAGACGATGAAGAAGGCGCTGAGATTTCAAAATGATTTCAATGCGAAAATCCAACGTGAGAATCCGTCGAAATTCACTTGTGGATTCGTGGTCCATCCTGGCTACATCAATGGTGCGCTTTGGGAAATCCAACGCTGCGTTGAAGAGTTGGGGCTGCGCCTGCTGTGTCTGCCCACTCACTACATGGATACGATCGGTCAGTGGCAATGCATCTTCGATCAAGAGAACGAAAAGATTTTTGAGATGTGCAGCAAGTACAATCTCGCGGTCGAAGTCCATCCTTATGACGGTGAAAAATTTGTGAAGCTCGAAAATCGGGCTTGGCGTTTTCACTTGATTTGGATGTTGGCCCAGTGTGCCGACGCCTATCACTTTTTGACGCTCGCGGGATATCAGGATAAGTACCCGGGGATGCGTGTTTGTTTTGCGCATGGCGCGCAGTTGGCGCAAATCAACCTTGGTCGGCGGGTTCAAGGCTTTGATGGAAGGCCCGACTTATTCGAAGGGATGCAGCATCCACGAACGGCCGTCGGTCACAAGAACATCTTCTTTGACACGCTTGTGCACGACACGGGTTCGCTGAAACTGCTGATTGAAAATCAGGGAACATCACAAGTTCTGTTGGGACTAGACGATCCTTATCCATTGGGCGAGATGGAGTCGGAGCCGCAGTCGTCTTATCCGGGAAAGATTCTTGATCTCGCCATCGAGCGAGAGATCATCAACCCAACCGAGTACGATGCGATCTGGTCTGACAACGTGATTCGCTGGCTGTGCGGCGACGACGAAGCGGCGAAGAAAGATTTCGTTGAGCGAATCGTTTCGTAATAGATTAGGCAAGGTTGATTGATTCATCGGCATTTTCACCGTTAAGATATCGCAATACATCTTTTCGTTTAGTGATCGCCATGAAACAGAAATCACCTCCTCT
>CAYMFZ010000166.1:0-9803 GCA_964389585.1 uncultured Pirellulaceae bacterium
ATTGTACGTCGGTCGAGACGACGATTCGATTGCCAATTGCTTCGACAACAACAATCGCTTCGCCCTTGCTCACCATCTGACCTGTTGAGATCACGTCGTAGACTTTGCCAGCAATCCTGGCTTTGCCGGAAGGTGCAAGTCGCGTGATCGTCTCGCCTGGTTCGCCTGCCAAATGGCTCCAGTCGACGACGGCTTCGGGGTCATGACCACCAAGTCCCGTATCAACCGGCGCTCGTGGTTCCAAGATCATGCGACGGAGATAAGGCGAATGAGGGATCAGCTTGCGCATCACTACCGCGCCGACGATCACACCAACTCCAGCTCCAATCACTGGCAACAGCGAGTACGCCATTTGAACAAAATCTTGCGGCGAGCGCGGAATAATAAACGACTGCGAAGCCAAGACCAGCGAAGCGATCACCATCACGATGCCACCAATCCCAAACACGCCAAATCCGGGCAAGACAAAGATCTCCATCGCGATAAATATCACACCGACCACGAACATCAAGATCTCAAGCCAATCTGCATTCCCATCGAGACTTTGGCTCCAAAAGAACAAAATGAAACAAACTGCAGCTAGAAATCCAGGCAGTCCCAAGCCGGGTGCTGACATCTCAGTCGAAAAGAAAAACATCGCCAACACGATCAGCCATGGCGCTACGAAAGGTGACGACAAAAATTCTGCCAATTGTTCGGCCCAGCGATTGGTCGCCGAACGCCGCATTGATCGCGGCTCTTGATCCAACTGAAACAGGGTTTGAATTTGCCCCATGTCGTCAGCAATCAATCTCGCCAAACGATTCGATTCGGCAGTCGTTGCGTTGATGCCACTCGAGCCGCCGACTTGCGAGACGGGTGTCCATAACTCTGGTTCGCTCGACGCTGCAAACTCTTCGTCGCAAAGCAATCGAACTTGGCCGGATTCTTTGTGTTGATACTTCCAAACAACCAGGCCTGGATCAACCATCTGCATCAGGATTGACCAGTCTTTGCCCAACTCGGTTGCCAGATTCTTGACCATTGGTCGAAGCGTCGCGAGATCATCCTCTGTCAAGGCTTCATCTGTTAAGGCTTCATCTGGCGTAACCTCTTCATCAGCCATTCCAAACGCGGCTGTCCCACCAACGACAGCGTCGGACGCCATGATTAAGTTCTTGCAGGCTAAAGCAATCAACCCAACAGGCGCTCGCGCATCGCCACGAACGAACGCGACGGTCCTGACTTCTTCAGGTAACTCCGCCAACTGACTGGCGATGCGCAAACAAGCGTCAACGTCACCGATGTTTGAGTCAAAATTCAAGATCAGCAAATTGACACCGTCGCGCCCAATTTGTCGCTTGATTGAATCGACTACCCATTTTGCAGATCGTTTATCAATCACATCTGGCAAGTCCAGTTGCAGGGCTTTCCAGTCTTTCCCGTCTTCCGGATTCCCCTCAAGCGAATTGGCTGCCAGATCCAGATCGCGAGACAACTCCAACCGAGACGTCGGCGTCAAGGAAATTAGGCCAAAGCCGTTGAGCTCTTCGCCGCTGAGCAGTGTCAGCTCATCTTGCCCCGCAATTGTCTTTGTATCTTGTGTTTCACCCGATAAAGCTTCAGGCAATCCTTTAGCACCAACATATTGAACGCCGCCATCGCTATGGGTGACGCGAAAAAGCTGGAGTTGTGGATCGAGCATGCTCATCACCATCGGAACGGGCAAGCGTTGACTCTGCTCGGCCACATTTCGATAGATATCCCGAAAATTTGGATCGACTTGCGCGTCATCAACGCCGGCGTTCCCGATCGCTACGTCGGGAGCAATGGCGAGTTGATTGGCGGCGACGGCAACAAGCACCGCATGTCCATTTAGTTGCGCCGAAAATTTCGAATCCGCACTGGCAGTTGGAACTTTACTCGAAGGCACGTACGCCACGGTGTGAATTCGATTGAGTTCGGGCTTGCCTAGATAAAGCGCGAGGTCCATGCACGATGAGAATTTGCTTCCGCGTCCCGTTTTCCCATTATTGGTATCAAACTCCAGCACAACGACTGGACGTTCTTGGCGGCGAACCGCTGGCGACTTCTCAGCGATTTGCTTAAGTGTGTTTCGAACGCGATCGCTTTCGTTATTGTCGATTGGCAGTGCCACGCGAATGAGGTAACCCATTCGGTCAGCATCCACACTCGTTTGAGTTTGGCCTTGGGTTCTTAAAGTGGCCGCATCTGAATTGCTTGGGCCAGAAGAAAGAAAACAGGCCAGTAGCCCCAATAGAACATGGAAAGTGTTTTTGAAGTTTTTGGGCGCGGTGGATCGCATAGAAATATCTTGGGTCAAGGGAACTCGCAGATTATACCCGCAGACTAAGTATAGGTTTTCACTTGGGAGGGAGACAGGTTCCAATTTGTGAAGTTGCATCGCTGAATAGAGCGAACAAGAGGCTTTAACCTGAGAATCAACTGCACGTTTCCGGGCGTTCGCGTCATTTCGCTGTCGATGCACCCGATTAGTTCTTGCCGATTTGGGTCGACTTGTTTATCAAGTAAACCAAGACTCAACTACGAAAGATCGACAATGAATAAGCTTGTAAAATTGATCGCTTTGATGATCGTTTGTTGCGGTTGCGGAATGAATTCCCAATCGGATCAATCGGCGAATCCCAAATCGAGCATTCGAGCCGCGAATCTCCAGCCCGTCGCGGAATTCTTGTTGAATCGAGAACTAAGTCGTGAAGAACTGAAAAAGTTCATTCAATGCGAAACCAAATTGCAATCACAAGACTATCTTGCCTTTCTCGCACGCAATCGAGAGTTTGATGAAATTCTTACGTCGTTGAAAATGATCGACAGTAAGGGAGAACGGCATGCGAAACGGAACCTTACTTTTTCGCGTCTCTATTTCAACGCGGCGAGAACGCTGCGAAAAACAGACTATCGGTCGGTTGTTGATGGACTCGATGCGACGACTGACTTGCTGTTGTTGACGATGTTGAAAGAGAATCCAATTCTCTGCGAAGACCACCAAGTTCAAGTCACCGTCACTGAGAACCATATTCGAAACTATGAAAATGCTTATTCATTTTTTGGCATGATCTGCGGTGCGACAGAAGATGAAATCAAAGCGGGAGTAGTGGCGGAACGAAAAGACACACTCACGAATTTCGAAAATGCAAAAGGCGAAACTCGGTTGTTTTTTCAGAGGACCGACGCTGAGATCACAACGCAACGCGAGGCTTGGGACAATGCCAGCGACCAACAAAAAGCAGATGTTCGCGAGAAAGCGAAAACGGCATATAAAGACGGAGGATTCTGGGCGCTGATGCCGATTCTCAATGAATTTGCCACCGTCGTAAATCACAGTCGTCTCATCGCGCCCGACGAACGCATCGCCGAAGTTCCCAATCTCTTCTTTGTTAATGCCGAATTGAAATGGGCAATTGAAATCGTTGAGACTGCCATCGGGAGTGAGCTTGACACCAAAGGTCGAGAAGAGATCAAGGCTCAAATCCTAACCGATTTCAAATCCAACCCAGCAAGCACTCATCTCGCCGCGATTCAGACTCAGCGTGATCGCTTTTTCGCTGCGACCAGTCCCGCCATTCGATCTGACTATCGTCTCGCTCATTTGCGACATTTCTATTCCGCAACTCCCATAGCCGAGGCTCCACTTAATTTCTTGCATGAATCCAATGAGCATCCACTGGTCGCGACTGCGCCTGAAAGCCAAGAATTGCTGCTTATCGATTGGCATCTTGAATCGCTGGACCGTTGGATGAACATGATCGCCTGGTTGGCAGAAATTCCTGCGCCGACGCCGGCCCAACGGGAACTTCAGCGAGAGCAAATGGTCACCAAGTATCGAGAAAGCGAAAACTGCCGGCGGTTCTTTCACAACTATCCAAAATTCGTTGACGATGCCCTTGCGGGTTGGGACGGCTTGTCCCCAAAACAACGAAAAGCACTCCGAACAGAAACGAAAAAACTCTATGCGAACACCAAGTCACTTGCAGATTGCGCCCGGCCTTTGTCACAGCTTTCGATTGCGACGCGACAAACGCGATTGAAACAAAGCTTGGACTATTTCGAGAGCGAATTGATCAAGATGCAGATTCAGCAAATGGCTTTTACGATGCAAGCTCAAGCCAACGCCACGGTTCTAAACGCGCTTTCTGAATCTTCCGCAATCATGGGAGCAGGAATGGATTCGGAAGTCATTTACGGAGGCCCTGGCTCACTAACGATCGACGGCAACACGCATATTTATCCGGTACCGCAAGCGAATTTCATTGGCCAATACGCTTCGATGGCTTCTATGTCAGGCGTGTTCCAAGCGATGTTTAAGAAACAAATCGCAACCGTAGAAAACGAGTTTAAATACCTGAAGTCGATTCAAGACATCGTCGATGCAGGTGGAATTAGCAAGTAACCGACCGCTCGACTTGGTTTTCCAATTGTAGTTTTAGTATGCGCTGCGACTTAATTTTTCGACTGTTTGACAAGGTGTCCACCGGGTCCTGACTTAAAAACAATCCCACCCCATGACGATGACAAAGAGTTTTTCGAGTCGTGAGTCGTAGGTACCATCCTCGCCAGAATCGCCCATAAAATAAGCCACTACAATCGTTGGCCCAAGGCAGACGTCAACGGCTGATAAGCGTTGAGGTAGGCGCAGAGAAGATGCTGCTAATCGCTAGATTCACAGCTTATCCTTTGATTTAGCTTGCTCGCTGATATCTTTGCATGAACGTTTCGGCAACAGGAACTCTGAAGTGTCAGTTGATCTCTGTTGAAACCCCGCCTCTTTTAAGTTTTTACCTTCCTTACGAAAGAAACTCATGAACATTCCCGGACTTTTAATCGCGTTATTGATCGGTGCCATCTGTGGTTGGCTGGCTGGCCAACTCGTTAAAGGTGGTGGCTTTGGTGTTATTGGAAACATCATTGTTGGTATCGTTGGTGCCGTGCTTTTTGGCTTCCTGTTTGGAAACTTCAATTTGCTCAGTTCGCCCATGCTCAATGAAATTGCAGGCGGGACCATCGGCGCAGTCATCCTGCTGTTGATTATTAGCTTCGTCAAAAAAGCTACTTAGACTTTTGATTTTGCAAACAGGCCGCGGCCTTTCGTTTTCAAATTGAACCAGTCGTTGCGAGTGATCTGGAACGACCACATCAATATTTTGTCCTGAAAGGATTTAAGCAGTTAGCCGGTGGTTGAGCGAAAGCGACACCACCGGAGCATGCACCGCCCAATTCACCGACCCAGAAGGGGTCGAAGAGACCATGATTGCTGCGACCCTTTCAGGGTCGGTGATGGTGACTAACATGCAACTGGAGGTTTTCGCTAACGCTCGACCTCCGGCTAATAGCTGAAACCCCATCCGGGGTACTTGGATGCGACAAGGTGCATCCATCGGCCGTTGACCTGAACAGACGAACAAGCGGAGCTCGTCTGCCTTTTCACCCTTAGGTAGATGCGGTCAACTTGAAAGCACTCGGCCCGCAGGATCACGTCTTAAGAATCCGCTGGCCTGAGGCTGGCGACAACGGCGCGGTTTTTCACAATCGTTGTCCACTCTTGTAAACCACTAACCCGTCAATCTATTCTCACCCAACCTGGGTTGGCGGCGGAATTGAATCGACCCATCCGGAGTCGATGAAAATCAACTTCAAAATGAAGTAAAACAACATGCACAGTCCTGCGCCCGCAGGAATGGTGATCGCCCATCCCGCCACGATGTCGCGCATCGTTTTGAGATTCAACGCATTGATTCCACGAGCCAGTCCAACGCCCAACACCGCGCCAACAAGGGTGTGCGTGGTTGAGATTGGCAAACCAATCGGAAGTACAGACGCGAACAAGATCGTGATCGCGGCGGCAAACTCAGCACAGAAACCGCGACTCGGCGTGAGTTCGGTAATCTTCTCTCCAACCGTCTTGATCACCTTCCAACCCCAAGTCGCCAATCCGATCACAATGCCAGCACCGCCGAGAAACAAGGCCCACGCTGGAGTCGATGACGTTTTCAAAATCTCTTGCTCGGTAACAGCTTGGTAAGCCGCCGACAACGGGCCGATTGCGTTGGCAACATCGTTTGAACCATGAGCGAACGCAACCAAACAAGCCGTAAAGATTTGCAGCACACTGAAAATCTTTTCGACTTGACGAAGCTCGGCAGAATCGGTGTTGGTGGTAATCTGCTCCAAAGCCACATCCTGAAGCGTTTCCGCCTCGGAAAGTAGACTGGTGGCTTTGTCCTGCATTTCGCCGCTTGAGTTGTTTCGCACGCGCTGAAGGTGCTTAATTGTTTTGGCGAGTGAGCGCGAAACGTCGGCATCGAGTACAGGATTGGTGCTTCCCTCTGTTTCGGACCTTTCACTCTTGAAATTCGAAAGCGAAAACTTGGTAATTAAGAAACCAATAATGCCCAGAACGACCGCAACCAAGACGACCATCAACATAAAAGTCGGGTCTTTAGGGTCGAGTTCCCATTTTTTCCAAAGCGGCTTAAGCCCCTTGTAGCAAGTCATTCCAGTCATCACGAACATCAACACAAAAACCAGCTTTGGCGCAGCCCGCCGCGCCGCTGCAACGGGATCGCGCTTATAGAACACCGTTTTCAACAAGATTCCGAACACGACGTAAGCAACCGTCGCAGAAATGAGAGGTGAAATTACCCAACCCGCGCTGATCAAACCAACCTGATTCCATAGCACACCATTGAACCCAAGTGCGACACAACCGAAGCCGACCACGGCACCTACGATCGAGTGAGTTGTCGAAACTGGCCACGACATCCAGGTTGCAATCAGCAACCAGGTTCCGGCGGCAAGTAGCGCCGCGATCATTCCACAAGCGAGAATGTAGGGTGCCTGTTCTGGCGTATAAAAACCACTACTCGCAATATCCATGGGATCGAAAATCCCTTTGCGAACGGTTTTCGAAACGTTGGAACCTACGATGTAGGCACCGGCGAATTCAAAAATCGCAGCGAGAATCACGGCGCGTTTCAACGTCAATGCGCCGGAACCGACAGAGGTTCCCATCGCATTAGCAACATCATTGGCTCCAATATTCCACGCGACGTAAAAGCCACAAAGCAGAATCAAACCGATCAGTATGTATTCGACACCCATTATGGAGAGGTGACCTTCTAATTAAGCAAATGAAATTAAGTTGAGTCGGTGAACAAAACTGGCGTCGACTACTTCAAGCTCAATGTCTTCAAGATTCGGTCGGCAAGATTTTCTGAAACATTTGCCAGTCGACTGAGGACTCTTGTTACTCGCATCCACAAATGGAATTCACCAACAGAAAAATCTTTATCGTGAGCGTAAATTTTCTTGAGCAATTGCAACTGCACGACATCCGCTTGATGTTCGGCGAATGCTGCGTCTTTTGCCAAACCACGAATACGCTCGGCTTCGACTCCTCCGAACCCCGACTCAATCAGTTCATCCATCTGTGCGATGATCGAGGCACAAATTTGGCAAGCTTGAACATTAAGCTCAATGAATTTGTCAAAATCATCTCGCAAGTCATCCGGAAACGGCAGCTCTTTCAAGGTGAGAACTTTGCAGACGTCTTCGGCGGTATCGGCTAAGGAATCTTGTAGCGACAAAATCTCCAAAACTTCTGATCGGTCGATCGGCATGAAGAAGCGTTTCAACAAACGCTCGCGAATGTCGTCTTTGATTTGATCCGCTTGATGCTCTAATTGCGAAACTTCAGTGGACAAATTATCCAGAAGGTCGAACTGCCCGGACTTGACCGCATCAATCGCCTCGGACATCTTGTCAATGCACTTGGAGACCTGCTCCATGTGTTGTTGAATTTGACTAAACGGTGATCGCCCAAAAAGCTTGCCAATCGTACTCATATTGCTGCCAACTACTCGCGAAAGGTTTAGAAGCAGAGATCTTAGTATTAAGAATTCTTCATTTCTAGTAGCCTTAAGACGCCCCCTGTTTGCCTTGAATTGACGAGGTTTTCTGATGAGATTTCCCCGAGCTTTGCGTCGCCTACTTCTGGGCTATCTCATTCTTCACTTGCTGACTGCAGGGATTTTTGTGTTGGTTCTGACGAGGATCGTACGCAACCAGATGATCCGAGACGCCGAAGCTCGCATGGATGCGATGACGATTCTTCTGTGTGAACACATTGAGGAACTTGATCAAGGACTTGATGACCCAAGCCTTGCCGAACACGTCAAAAAGATCGGTGAGAAAACGAGCATGAGGTTTACGTTGATCACTAGCGATGGTGTCGTCGTTACGGACTCGATCACAGGCCCACGCGACATTGGACCTCATGGCACCCGAAAAGAAGTTTTGCTCGCGAAAAAGGAAGGAACTGGATTCTCACAGCGATACAGTGAAACGCTTGATAAGCCAATGATGTATTTAGCGCGAAAATTTGAGCCCGACGATTCCAGTCATGCGTCGGGCTACATCCGCGTCGCCGTCTCAAGCAGTTCAATCCGATCCGCAATCGCATCTGTGCAAAAGTACGTTTGGGCTTTTGCGATTGCATTAAGTGCGTTGACGGCATTTTTGATGGCGATCTTTTCATCTCGAAGCATGGAGCCGTTGAGTCTGTTTTCCAAAGCTGCCCGGCAAATAGGTATTGGGCAATACGACAGCCCTCCGCCTGTCCATCATCGCGACGACGAATGGGGTGAACTGGGTGATGCTTTTTCACAGATGCAATCTGAGTTGACGCGCCGGGAAAGCCGGCTTGTTGAGAACAGTCAACGACTGGAGGCAGTGCTTTCAAGCATGATTGAAGGCGTGATCGCGATTGAGCCAACGGGCGATGTCATGCTGGCCAATGGCGCGGCCTGCCGAATGTTTGGCTTAACTCATGCCGAATTGGTTGGTCGACGATTCGATGAGATCGTTCGAATTCCTGAACTCCGCGCAGCAATCGAAGAGTCGCAACGAGAAAGAACTTTTTCCGAGACAGAATTTAAAACGCTGTCTGGTCCACAACGAACCTTGATGGCGCGGGTGTCAATGCTTGCAAACCAAGACAAACCTGGCGTCGCCGTCGTGCTACATGACGTTACTGCGCTTCGACAACTGGAAACGATGAGACAGGACTTTGTCGCCAACGTTTCTCATGAACTGAAAACGCCACTTTCATCAATCAAAGCTTATGCCGAAACCTTGAGACTGGGTGCATTGCATGACAATGAAAAAAATCTTCAGTTCGTCGAGCAGATTGAGTTTCAAGCAGAAATGCTTAATCGACAAATTCAGGATCTAATTCAACTTGCCCGTGTTGAGTCAGGGGAAAAGACGTTTTCAGTGTCCGATGTCAGTGTTAACGATGTCTGCCAAACCTGTTTTGATCAGTTCAATGAGATCGCAAAGGAACACGAACTCGAATTGAAACTGGCCCTAACAAATCCAAGCCCACTGGCCAAAGCCGATCCGCAAGCCATTGAAACCATCGTGAAAAATCTGGTCGTCAACGCAATTCATTACACGTCTAAGGGCGGTTCTGTCACAATCGCGACAAGCTCCGAAGACGATTGGACAATAGTAAGCGTCATCGATACCGGAATTGGCATCGCCGCCGACCAGCAAACTCGAATCTTCGAAAGATTCTACCGCGTCGACAAAGCACGCTCGCGCGACATGGGTGGAACAGGGTTAGGATTGGCGATCGTGAAACATCTTTCGCAAGCGTTCGGCGGCAATGTTGGTCTTGAAAGTCAACCAGGAAAAGGAAGCACGTTTCAGGTTCGACTTCCAAAATAATTAGCAAGACCTGAACGCATCGTCATGAACCTCAGGCGACCAAGGCCATTTGTTCG
>CAYMFZ010000167.1:0-9796 GCA_964389585.1 uncultured Pirellulaceae bacterium
CCACTACGATGATCGCACGATTTTAGGTTTTGAAATGTCCTCTAGTATCTCTTATCGCGTCCTCTTGCTGCAGAAGTGCGATTGGCCAAGACATGATTTTGCGAATCAGTGACGACAAGCAGATGATGTACGACCAATTTATGGGACTGTATGACCAACAAAAGAAGCGGGCCAAGACTCGAATCAATGCGATCCTTGATGACATTGACCATGCCTGCTCCTTAACCGCGGCGCAACGAACAGTCCTAACCGTAGCCTCAAAAGGAGCCGTCGAAGCTCAGACCAGAAAAATTGAAAGTCAATTGGTAGAAGCCGGGAAAAGAGTTGCCAAGTTCGATTTTGAACCCGGTAACCCGCCCAAAATTGACGAAGAAAAAGATGACGAAGAGAACAATCCCATGCGTGTTCACGCGATTAGCATGTCTGCTCAAGCGGAAGGGTCGGTAGAGTCATCGAAAGTGTGGACGTCGGCCGTAGAGAAAACGCTTACCGAAGAACAAGTCGAGACTCTCAATCAGTGGAACGAGATTCGTAGTCAACGAATTCGAAAATCGGTCGTGGAAAACTACGTCGTCACTGCTGACGCCAAACTTTTCCTCACTGAAAAGCAACTGCCGAAATTTACGGCCGCGATTGATGATCTCATTGGCCAAAAACTCGTTGAACAAATTGGCAGCTCGAACCGGAGAGGAGGTTTCATAGTCGGTGATCAACGATTGAAAAACATAGTTGTCGATTCAGAGATTGGGGAAATCCTGACTGAGTCGCAACGAGAGATTTGGAAGGCTGAATTTCAATTGGAGTACGACCAAATAATGAGGGCGAATCCAGTACGCGCTGTCGGTAGGCAACCGTTATTCAAGAAGAGTGCTAAATAGCAAAAAATTTAGATAGAGAAAAGTTAGAAGGAAAAAGGCTAGATAGAAAAAAGTTGGAAGGGGGAAAGTTAAAAGGAAAAAGATTTTGTCCCACTCCTCCTAAGCTTTTTCTTCGCGGACGCCGTAGTCAATTTAGTCTCATCAAGCTGGACATAGGACAGAGGCCGCAATGGACGATCAGCGATGGACGGGCTGCGATGGACTGGCACCGATGGACTGGCACCGATGGACTGGCATTACGAATCACGCTTGAGTGCCGGAGGCACGGCAGCCGATAGCATGGGACTTTAGTCCCATGTACATCCCAACGAGAACCGAAAGTGCCGGAGGCACGGCATAGGGAAGGTGCCAACCAGCCTCAGTCACGCAGCGAGTTAGACATTCATCACGCCAACATCTGTCCCACGTCGGCACGTTCTTTGATGAACGCCGCCATGAAATCACTGGCCGACATCGCGTCGAGTGAATCGTTGTTGCCGAACACTTTCAAAATCGAATCACATTGATCAGGCTCGAAAACATCGGTCAGGCTGTTCTTGAACTTTTCTTCAAGCACAGGAATGCCTTCGTCACGGCGATTGCGATGTCCGATTGGATACTGAACTTCGACGCGATCGGTTGACGTTCCGTCCGAAAAGAAGACTTGGATGCTGTTTCCGATCGCCCGCTTTTCAAGGTCGTAATAATCGGTGGTAAATGATTCGTTTTCTTTGACGACCATCTTTTCTCTCAGCGAATCAATTCGAGGATCTTTTGCAAACGCATCAGTGTAATGCTCGGACGTAAGCTCACCAAAGATCAGACCAATCGCCGCCATGTACTGAAGACAATGATCACGATCGGCAAAATTATTAAGCGGTCCCTTCTTGTCGATGATTCGAACGCCAGGTTCTTGCGTCTCCATTTCGATTCGTTCGATCTCCTCGATTCGGTCTGCTATTTGTGGGTGAAGTGTCAAAGCACATTCGACAGCCGTTTGGGCATGGAACTCGGCGGGAAATGAAATCTTGAAAAGAATGTTCTCCATCACGTAAGCATCAAGCGGCCGCGCCAGCGTCACAGGCTTTCCGTTAAACAGCACGTCACTGAATCCCCAGTTTGGAGCTGACAAAGCAGTCGCATAACCCATCTCGCCAGTCTTCGCGATCAAAGACAAGCGGACAGCGCGACTTGTCGCGTCGCCCGCTGCCCAGCTTTTTCTCGAACCGGTGTTAGGAGCGTGGCGATAAGTCCGAAGTGCACCGCCGTCAATCCAAGCATGTGAAAGTGCGTTCACCGTTTGATCGTAATTGCAGCCCAGCATCTTACTTGCAATCGCTGTACTCGCGACTCGAACAAGCAAAACGTGATCAAGTCCGACTCGATTAAACGAGTTGTCCAGCGCGAGGATGCCTTGGACTTCGTGGGCTTTAATCATCGCGGTCAAAATATCACGTACCGTAAAAGTCTCGCCTTTGACACGATTTTGATAATCAGCAACGGCTAAGATCGCGCCCAAGTTGTCTGAAGGATGACCCCACTCGGCGGCCAACCAAGTGTCATTGAAGTCAAGCCAGCGAACGATCGTGCCAATGTCAAAGGCGGCTTTCACCGGATCAAGTTCAAGGTTCGTTCCCGGCACACGACAGCCGCCGGCCATCGTTGCGCCTGGAACGATTGGGCCTAGCATCTTGCGGCATTGCGGATACGCCAACGCGAGAAAGCCACAACCGAGGCTGTCCATCAAGCAATGACGGGCGGTGCTGTAGGCCAACTCGCTGTTGATCTCTTTAGAGTGAATGTAGTCAGCGATATCGGTTAATAGAGAATCCATTTTCAGCTTTTTCTGTTGGTCGAATTAGGAATGTGGGAGGAACCTTTTACAAGATCCACTACTCGATTGTTTTGTTTTGAATTGATCGAAAGGAAAAACTTTAAGCCGCTTCGATCACCATCGCGACGGCATTGCCGCCACCCAAGCAGAGACTCGCGACACCGCGCTTTTTACCCGTTCGTCGCAAAGCGTGAATCAAAGTCACCAGCACGCGGGCTCCACTGGCACCAATCGGATGGCCAAGCGAAATTCCGCCGCCGTAAATATTGACACGGTCGGTGTCGAGTTTGAGTTCCTTCAGGCAGGCCACCATTTGACTGGCGAACGCTTCGTTGATTTCAAACAAGTCGATGTCATCTGTCGTTAGGTTTGCTTTGGCGAGTGCACCTTTGACGGCTTCGACTGGCGCGATGAACAGATCTTTTGGTTCCGTCCCAGAAGTATGGCTGGCAACGATCTTGAACTTCCATTCTGCGGATGCCGCTGTTGCTTCGTCGACGACGACAACCGCAGCAGCGCCATCGGACAAAGTCGAAGCGTTGCCCGCAGTCACTGAACCTTCGCGATCAAAAACGGTTCGCAATTTTGCCAAGCCTTCAATCGTAGTTTCAGCGCGTGGCCCTTCATCAGCGTCAACGACGACGTCGCCCTTGCGATGCTTAACGGTGACGGGAACAATCTCGTCAGCAAAAACGCCATCGGCCATCGCTTTCGCCGCGCGTTGTTGACTGAGTAAAGCGAACTGGTCTTGGTCTTGTCGGGTGACATTGAATTTTTTCGCGATGTGTTCGGCGTGCAAGCCCATGTGGCACGATTCGAAAGAGCAGGTCAGCCCGTCAGAAACCATCGCGTCGACTAGCGACGTATCACCGAGTTTCACTCCGCCACGAAGTCCCTTGGCTAAATGCGGAGCGGCGGACATGTTCTCCATGCCACCGGCAACGATCGCCGTCGCGTCACCGCAGCGAATCGCTTGGTCGGCCAACATGACCGCCTTGAGTCCCGACCCGCAGACTTTGTTTACCGTGACGGCAGGGATCGTGACGGGCAGTCCGCCCTTGAGTGCTGCTTGCCTTGCGGGCGCTTGGCCAACACCGGCTCCGATGACATTGCCCATGATGACTTCGTCAATCTCGCTTGTGGCAACTTTGGATTGGGCAATCGCGTTCTCGACCGCCACGCCACCAAGATCCGTAGCTGATAGAGTTGCGAAACCGCCAAGAAAAGAACCGATTGGAGTTCGAACACCCGAAATAATATAAGCGTCAGACATAACGCAAGTTTCCCATTTACCAAGTGAAATTCGTTTGAGCTTCATCGTAGAAGAAAAGAGAAGATTGACCAATTGGTGTCCGTGGATCCCACACCGTTTCACCAAATAAATATCATTCAATGTCCAGAAAGTGGCTAAGCGATCGCGCAAAATCTCGGTTCAGTCCCACGCAATCTTTGACCAACCGGAATACTCATCAGGTAGCGACAAGACAAAGAAGATTCTTCAAATTGGCTGTCGGGTGTTTGGCTTGAATTGTTAAAGCTACTCGTTGGCACCCTTTCATTTGGCTCGTTGATTTTCAACTCAAAATGGCGATAATCGTGGTTTGCGCTTGCTCGAACCGCCCACCCTTTTTCAGAAAGTTATTTGATGTCCTCAACGATTACCGATTTGCAAAAGAAACAAATTGAAGAAGTCAATGAGCTGCTTTTCGACGGGCCCGATAAAGAAGGATTTGCGAAAGACATGTTTTTCGGTCGATTTCGTTCGGAATCGATCATGCCCTATCCTGAGTTGCCAGCCAATGCAAAAGCGGCAGGCGATTCAATGGTTGAAAAGACCAAGAACTTTTGTCGTGAGTATATCGATCCTGATCAAATTGATCGCGAAGCCAAAATTCGAGACGGCGTGATTAAAGGGCTTGGCAATATCGGCGTCTTGGGCATGACGATCGACAAAGAGCATGGCGGCGCGGGAATGTCACAGTTCAGCTATTGCCGCGTCATGGAAGTCATCGGTGGGCATTGCGGTTCGACCGCAGTTTTCGTCAACGCTCATCACTCGATCGGACTGAGAGCACTGCAGCTTTTTGGCACCGAGGAACAAAAAGCTAAATGGATGGCTCCACTTGCGGCCGGCGACAAGCTCGCCGCGTTTGCACTGACCGAAGCCCTCGCCGGCTCTGACGCTTCAAACGTTCGCACACGTGCTGAACTCAGCCCCGATGGAGAAGGTTACATCATCAATGGCGAAAAGCGTTGGATCACCAACGGCGGTGTCGCGGATGTTTTGACTGTCATGGCGCGGACGCCTGACCCATCCAATCCCGACGGCAAGATTACGGCGTTTCTTGTGACGCCGGATATGAAAGGATTTGAAGTCCTCGAAGAGCGAATGGAAAAGGTTGGCATTCGCGGAACGGCAACCGGCCGAATGAAGTTCACTGACATGTACGTTCCCAAGGAAAACATCCTTGGTGAAATCGGTCGCGGGCTGAAACTTGCTTTGACGGTTCTTGATTTTGGCCGCACGACGTTTGGAGCTTGTTGTACCGGCGCGGCAAAGTTCTGCATCGAGCGAATGGTCGCGCGGGCAAACTCTCGTCGGCAATTTGGACAGACGCTTGGCGAGTTCGAGTTGGTCAAAGGCAAAATCGCAGAAGCCGTCGCCGACATGTACGCAATGGAAAGTGCGACCTATCACACGGCGGCGTTGATCGATAGCGGGGCCGAAGACTACATGGTCGAGACCGCGATGATCAAAGTCTTCGCCAGTGATCAGTTGTGGCGAATCGTGAATGATTGTTTGCAAATTTGGGGCGGCAAGGGATTCTTTACTGACCAGCCGTTTGAGCGAATGATGCGAGACGCTCGATTGAATCTGATCGGTGAAGGAGCAAACGACGTGCTTCGCTGTTTCATCGCCAGCGTTGGCAGTCGGCACGTTGGGATGGAGCTTAAGGGCGAAGGTGACGACGGCATGGTGAAGACTTGGATGAATCGAGTTGGCATCATGGGTGAGTCATTCGTCGCCCCAAAGATTCCGGTCAAGCATGAACATCTCCGCTACTACGCACGCTCGTTGGGTAAGCAAATTGGCCAGTTTTCCTGGCAGTTAAAGATGGCATTGGCCAAGCACCAAGAGGGCATCATCAACAAGCAGTATTTGCAGGCGCGGCTGGGTGATATCGCAACGGAATTGTTCATGGCCAGTTGCGTTTACTCGCGACTAACATCGGTCCTCGTTAACGGTACCATTCCGGAACCAGAGAAAGAGCATGAGTTCAACACAGGGCGTTTGTATTTGCGTTTGGCGCAGCAACGTAACGAAGCTCGATTAGAAGAATTGAAAATTAACGTCGACGATGAAATGGATTTGGTCGCCGATGCCTGGTTGAAAGAATCGTTCGAGAATAACTGGGTGATCAAGCCGGAAGACGAAGGTGAGATTCCTCAATAGCTTTTGGTAGTAATCGAGTTTGACATGATTTTTCGAATTCAAATTTGATGAATACCGATTAAACTTCGCGCACTGGGATTATGAAGCATCCAACGAACAGAGCATCCATCGGTAGGCATCCATTGGTAGGCATCCAACGAACAAAGCATCCAGCGGCAGGCATCCAACAAACAGTGAGTTGGGATTATTAGGTTTCGTCGCATCGCGACCGTTCATGGTTAGCCACGGGTTTTAACCCGTGGGTGTTAATGGAAATAGATTTTCCGTCGCATCGCGACCGGTCAAATGATTTCGCGATGCGACGAAGCAAGAGTCGGTTTTAAACATTCAACGAACAGAGCATTTATCCAACGGTAGGCATCCAAACGAACATAAATCCAACAAACCAACATCCAGCGACTGGCGTTTTAAGGACCATTATTCATTATGCGGAAATTGGCCAAGAGATTCGCTTGCGTCCACAATAGTTGAAATTCCTATTTCGAAAATTCCGAACTTGTGTTCCTCGCAACCAATCTGAAGCTGCGAAAATTTCCGCGTTCCCTATCCGACACCCAACTAGATACACATGACTTGGCAAAAACTAATTGATGATCTCTCCACTGAAAAAGCTGACATCGAGCTTGGCGGTGGTCAAAAGGCAATTGACCGGCAACACAAAAAAGATCGTCTGACCGCCCGAGAGCGAATTTCCAAACTGCTTGACGAAGGCTCGTTCTGGCAAGAAGTCGGCCTGTGGGCCGGCTGGGAGATGTACACCGAATGGGGCGGAGCCAAATCAGCCGGCGTGATTTGCGGGCTTGGCAAAGTCTCCGGTCGAACGGTGATGATCATCGCCAACGATGCGACCATCAAAGCGGGCGCGTTTTTCCCAATGACTTGCAAGAAAGTTTTGCGGGCTCAGCGGATTGCAATGCATTGTCGAGTTCCATTGGTTTACCTCGTCGATTCGGCCGGCGTCTTTCTTCCGCTTCAAGACGAGATTTTTCCTGACGAAGACGATTTTGGACGGATCTTTCGGAACAACGCGGTGATCTCTGCGATGGGTATTCCGCAGCTCTCGGCGATCATGGGCAATTGCGTCGCAGGTGGAGGATACTTGCCGGTGCTTTGTGACAAACTTGTGATGACCGAAGGAAGCGGGCTTTATCTCGCTGGTCCTGCATTGGTGAAATCGGCGATCGGACAAGAAGTCTCATCCGAAGAATTGGGTGGTGCTTCAATGCACGCCGCGATCAGTGGCACGATCGACTTCAAAGAGCCAGACGATGAATCGGCTCTCAAGCGATTGAGATCTCTAATCGACATGTTGCCAGTCGATCCTTCGGCAACCGAGTATCGCTGCGATGAACCTGTCGAGCCAACAGAAGATTCGGCGAGCATTTACGACAAAATTCCAATGGACGCTCAAACACGCTACGACGTCCGGGACTTGATTGCTTTCCTTGCAGACGCCGAGACGTTTCAAGAATACAAATCAGACTACGGCCAAACGATCGTTTGCGGTTATGCGAAAATTGGTGGACACCATGTGGGAATCGTTGCGAATCAACGTACGGTCGTCAAATCTGAAAAAGAAGGGATGCAGTATGGCGGTGTGATCTACCATGACAGCGCCGACAAAGAAGCTCGCTTCATCATGGATTGCAATCAAACTTGGACACCGATCATTTTCCTCCAAGACGTCATGGGATTCATGGTGGGCCGCGAAAGCGAGCAAGCCGGGATCATTCGTGCCGGGGCCAAAGTCGTCAACGTGATCTCCAATAGCCGCGTCCCCAAGATCACGATCATTACGGGAGGAAGCTACGGAGCGGGCAACTACGCGATGTGTGGCAAGGCTTTCGATCCACGCTTCATTTTCGCTTGGCCTAACGCTCGCTACGCCGTGATGGGTGGAAAGCAAGCTGCGAAAGTGATTCTCGATATCAACATTGCCGCGTTAAAACGAGCTGGAAAAGAACCAGACGTTGAGGAAATGGAAGCGCTTCGCGAGAAAGTCCAATCTGCTTACGACACGTCGACTGACATTCGATACGCCGCTGGCCGACTTTGGGTTGATGGAATAATCAATCCAGACGAAACTCGTCAGACATTGATCAATTCATTAGAAATCGTAACGCGCCACGCCGACGATGAGCCATTCCGTACAGGTGTCTTGCAAGTTTGAACTAGAAATTATTTCGTTCGTAATTTTCGGCCAGCGGAAAAAAAGCCCATGCAGGTTATGCATGAGCCATTGTTCGTCTATACCTAACGATTCAGTTTTTGCGTCGTCGTGGACACATTAGCAGGCCGGCAATTCCAAACATCGCGATCGATGTCGGTTCAGGAACAGCTGTGAAGACATTGAACGAAGCACTATTCATTGTGAAGGCAGTTGCGTTTGACTGATTGGTTGCTTGGATGTTAAAGAAGGCTTCAGCTCCAGAAAAAGTAAAAGTGACTGGGCTTCCACTGAAAGTATTTCCATCCAGACTGAGGTTGGTCAGCGACCATTCATCGGCATTCGCCGTCTTCGTGACTTCCCAGGTCAAGTCAATGTTGTCAGAGTCCAGGTCAGCTGGGCCAGACGTCCCAAACGGGTCCATTCCAAATTGATCAGCATCTACGATCAATGCAAACTCATTTGCACTGTCGCCAAGGTTGCCATAAAGCTTGAGACTGCCTGGGCCAGTTCCAGTTCCGCCGCGAAACTGGTTGTACTGCAACTTGAATCCCATTTCTACATTGGGTGTGCCGCTTGTCGCAGAAGTCATTCCACCTTGCATGATGTTGAAGGTGTTGGTTGGTCCACCGAGACTGAAACTGAAATTGGTTGAATAAACGAGTCTGTCACCTGTCGTGAAAGTTGCATTTCCTAGCGTAGCCAATGCACCATTGTTGTTTGCGATCCGCCCAAATGTACCTGCAGTTCCTGCCACGGTACCCGCGCCAGAGTCAACGTTCCAAGTTCCTTGACCAAACCAGTTGGCGTTATTTCTTAATTGACCGTCTGCGAAGCCTTCGGCAGCAGTAAAATTCGAAGAAAAAACTAGGTCAGCGTTTATTTCAGGAGGAATAATAGAAATGACGAACAAGGCAAGGACTGTGACAAAGCATTTCATGAGCGCAAGGTCCTGGGTGAAGGGGAGGTGGAGTAGGGGATGTAGGCTGACTGTTTTGAACAGGAGCCTAATACTACCTGAACACACTCTTCTTTTCTTTAGAAGAGGGGTATTTAGTCAAATTTCAGTCAGATAAGTGTATTAACAGGTAGTCTTGTGCCGTTTTACGGAGATGAGATGTTTAGTGTAAATCCGAAATACCCAAGATACTCGCAACAATTCCAACGCTAACAATGTCTTCTTTACTGCAGCCGCGTGAAAGATCCATGAACGGTTTTTCGAGGCCTTGGATTAACGGCCCAAGTGCCGTCGCTCCTGCGAGTCTTTCGGTGATCTTATAAGCGATGTTGCCTGAATCGAGATCGGGGAATACGAAGACGTTGGCTTGGCCCGCCACTGGCGAATTGGGAGCTTTTCGTTGGCCGATTTCTGGCACGAAGGCAGCATCGAATTGAAGCTCGCCGTCGATGCAAAGTTCAGACGAGATTGTCTTGGCGATCTTGAGTGCAGATCGGACTTTATCGATACGAGGATGCTCTGCGCT
>CAYMFZ010000168.1:0-8106 GCA_964389585.1 uncultured Pirellulaceae bacterium
GGCCCGAGGCTAGCGCCAACGGCTCACAAGTTTTTGGGCAACTCTCAGTCGTAATTCAATCTCAGTCTTTGTTCGATTCAAAGGCCTTCAAGTCGCTAACTATTTTCTTGAAACGAGCTTCGTTTCTAATGGGCGACCAAATTGCGTTTTTCTCCAGGCTACTAAGACTTGCCAAGCGACTATGGGGCGGTAACTGACTTTCGGCAGTTGCCAGTTCCATCCAGTCCAATGCCTGCAAGACCGCAGCATCATAAGTCTCATTGGTTGGCCGTCCTGATTTTTGCCATATGCCAAGAACACGTGACATCAAAAAGGCACTACTGACGTAGCGTTGCTTGCCAACGACAGAGGGATCGTCATGGTAGTGCCAAGGTTCCTCTGAGTAGCGACCGACCGATTCCAAAGCCGCAGAAAACCGACCATCGGTTGCATGTAAACGCGCGGTGTATCGGTGCAGCAGTGTTTTCGCTTCTTTTAAGTAGTTCGTTCTTTTGGCGTTTGCAAACGTTAGTTCGGTTTCAAAAAACTTACGGCACCGCTCACTGTTTTCGAAAAAAACATCGCTCTTGCCGTGAATGCATAGCAGTCGGGTGTAATGTATCCAGAGTTCCGAACGCGCGACCAACCCGTTTCTCGATTTGGGGTCAGCGAAGTACAAATCCGCCAACTCGGTTCCGATTTTCCCAGCAGCCAACGCGCCGTCAAAATCTTGTTTTGCTTCGAGTGCGGAGCATTTGAGGCGGTAGGTTCGAATCAATCTGTCTTTCCCTGCGTTTGAACTAAGCAACCCTTTTTGCTTTAACCCAACTACTCGGTCAATCAACTCAAGTGCTGAATCGTATCGCACGTCATACTTGATGTAATGGCTTGCAAGATCGTTATATGCTTCAGCCAAGTGAACAACGTAGGCAGGGTTTTTTGGGGCTTCGGCGGTTAAGGATTCAATGATCTCGATCGCAACGTTTAACTGTTTCTCCGCCTTGTCATGTTGTTTCAAAGTCGAGTTTTCGAAGATTGCACTCAATTCATAAACACGAGCAAGTTCGTTTCTAACGTAGTTTGAATTCGGATGGTCAAGCAGCTCCTCTTCAAGCAACTTGATCGCGGTTTCGAAAGTCACCATCGCGTGGTCTAGGTTCAACTCAACCGCTTGTTTTCTTGCACTTCGACGAATGCTGGTTGCGATCTCCACACGGTAAGGATCGGCGTTTCCAGATTCAATTAGCCAAACCGCTTTCTGCAGGGCAAGTCGACAACTGGCGTAGCAATTCGTGTCGTCATTGGCGTTAAAATAAGCATCAGATCGAAGCACGTCAAAGATCAACTGATAGCCTTGCGTTTCGACTTCATCAAACAGATCGTGTGACAGTTTGAAAAATCCCTCCATTTCATCAACGATAGCTGCGGCTTCGCCACCTCGGTCAACTTGAATGAAGCTTCGAATTGCTTCTTCAAAAAGCGCGAGCATCGTTTCGACTAACTCCTTGTCATTCAAATCAGATTCGTCGAACTCAAGTGTTTGGGCCGAGTTCAGCATCGAAATCCCAAGTTCATATTGCCCCAGTGCTTTGTGAATTCGAGACGCGCGATACAAAGCATCCACTCGGGATTTTGAAACTTTATGATTGTCGGCAGCACCGAGCGTGCGTTCTTGAAGTTTCAACACCTCGTTTAAGACTTCGCGTTGCCCTTTCGTCACCAACGACGGCTCGCCCTTATCAACGATCTCTTTCAACAAGATGTCGATTGCGATTGTGGTGTTTTCAAGATGAGCCTCCGCACGCGCGGCATTCGAGATTGCAAGATTCCGTTGCCAGGCTGTACTGACAAGACCAATCACTAAGCTCAAGCCGACCAATGCGATCGTGGAAGCAAGATACTGGTTGCGAGAAACCCAGCGTGTCATTCGCTGAACTGGCCCAGCCGTCCGAACTGAAACGCTTCGCCCTGTCAAATATGCGTCAAGATCTTCGGCAAGATCAAACGCCGTCCGGTAACGTTTGCCAGGTTCTTTTCGCAAACACGCGTCTACGATCGCGGCAAGCTTTTTGGAAATGCTAGGGTCGAACTTCGTCACCAAAGGAGCGGGCGTCTCGTGAATGGCTTTGATGGTTTCGATTGCATTGTTGCATTCAAACGGTACCCTGCCTGTCAGCAACTCAAACAGTACAACGCCAAGCGAATAAATATCGGTGCCAACGGAAATCTCAGAATCCCCGCGAGCCTGCTCGGGCGACATATAAGTCGGCGTTCCAATGGCTTGACCTGTTTGAGTGAGCCGTTGATCGTCGTCAAAAATATCACGCGATAAACCAAGGTCAGTAATTCTTGTTCGCAAGTGGATTGGTTGGTTTTGCGAATCACGACTTTGGTCTACCAACACATTTGCCGGTTTCATGTCGCGATGAACAATCCCACGTTCATGGGCATAGTGCATCGCCCGGGCCAATCCCGTCACAATCTTGGCCGCGGTTTTTCCGCGGACTGTACCGCCCTGCTCTTCCAACCAGTCACCGAGTGTGACGCCCTCGATCCAAGCGTAGGCGATGAAGTCAATTTTTCCGACGCAACCGAACTCGTACACCGGCACGATTTGCGGATGGGAAAGCATCGCCGCAAGTTTGGCCTCGCGCTCAAACCTTGCCTGACAATCCAGACGCCCGACAATCAAAGGAATCTTTAAGGCGACGTCACGAGAAGATCTTCATCGATCGCTCGAAAAACTTCTGAAAATCCACCTCGGCCAACCGATTCTACAATGCGATAACGGCCAATAAAGTTTGGCAAGTCAGCGGAATCATTGGTTGGAACTTCGAGTTGCCGCACACTTGCTAGAAAAGCCAGTGCCTGTTTTAGTTTCGGATCTCCTTGAAGGCCAACTGACAAACCGTCAAGACTCGAAGCCGATTGCAGCCGAGGCTCCGCTTGATCAGAAATACCCGATTTGGTTTCAGCCAATCCTTGGTCGATCGTTTCAGGAACCTGTCGCGTTTTCTGTTTACGCGGAGAGTCAGCATCATCCGATGGATTCATCCCTTCTCTCCGTTTTGCCGACTGGTCTACAAATTTACTTTTAAGAACCATTCCCTTAACCAAGAGGTTGCTTGGATTTGGGTCTCAGTCTTTTACAACTAAACCGCTTTCTACCAAGGCTTACTCGCCGCCGTGCGATTCTTGCAAATATCAGCAAGTGACTTAGTTCTATTCTGGTTTCTAGATTTTAGATGCTAAGCCCCTCGTAATCTGCCGTATAAAGTCAGATTTCATTGAGATTGTGACCGACGAATTTCGGTAAAAAACGACAAGATTAAACAAGTCGAGGTTTTGAACCACCGAGTGCCCAATCTGGCAAAGTGCATTTTCAAGAATCCCAACCGGTCAAAAAATTGTGGCAGTCACTCCGTGAAATCGCGCCAACCCAAGTGCAGCGCCGGGTTGCTTCCATCACTGGGTGGCCAAGCCAACCATAGATAGGAGAACGGCGTCTTGCTTGATCAGGATTTTTTGGCAGTTGGGCAGCGTTACAAACTGAACTCGCGATACCTGCGATAGTTAATTCGACTTACGTTTCCCAGTCTCTTTCATTAGGCTGCCAACGAACTTACATGGAATGGAATTCATGGCTCGAACTGCTCGCAATCTCTCGCTAATTCTTCTCGTTACTTTGACGGTGTTTTCAGCTAGCAGTGGAAGCTTCGTACTTGGGCAAACCGAAAATGTTCCGACTCAATTTGCACCACTTGAATTTGAGTCCTCAACTGGTCGTCCCAGCGGCATTCCTGGAGACTTGGAAGCTGAATGGCTGTCCGATTCTGAATTCGGATATCGAAAGCTTGGAACTGGAATCTCGTTTCCGTTACTGTTTCTCAAACGCGAGAACGGACCTCCGCCGATGGTTCGCCTGGGGTTCAACCATACGGATTTAGGTTTCAACAATCGTTTTGACCTACCCAACGATCTGTATGAAACGTCGTTCGGAATCAGTGGTGTCCGTGTTTTCAATGAACGTTGGGCTGTGCGATCGATCATGGGAATGGACTTTGCCACCGATGGAGAGAATCGCTCAAGCGATGCATGGCGATTTCGCGGCGGTGCGTTTGCGATCTATGAAATGAACACGCAGTTGAAGCTGTCGTTCGGCGCGATCGCACTTGGTCGACAGGATTTGCCAGTCGTACCTGCTTTGGGCGCTGTTTGGCAACCGAATGATCGTACGCGTTGGGATCTGATTTTGCCTCGTCCCAAAGTCAGCTATTTATTAACTGATAGTGGAATGCGTCAAAATTGGATTTACACCGGCGTTGGATTGGAGGGTAACACTTGGGGCTACGAAACGCCAACGGGCCAAGACAACCAGTTAAGCTACGGTGATTGGCGTTGGACGCTTGGTTGGGAGTCGCGACCATCTTCACCAGCGGGCGTGCCGTTTGTGTTGGGTCGTAAATACGTCGCCGAGATCGGATACGCTTTTTCGCGCGACATAGAACTCGACAATGGCACTCCAGAAATCAGCCTCCCCTGTTCGTTCCTGATTCGGCTTTCGACACGGTATTAGTTGCAACCGAACTTACCCGATCTACGTCCAGTGAGCTAATATTGCAGCAGGATTATCGGCTTTTCCTATTCTCATCATTGGGCATCAGCCTTTAGCTTCGCAAACCGGGCTCTCATTTCGTTTAGTCGCTCAGCATGTTTTGGATCGGCAGCCAAATCGTGCTCTTCGATAGGATCGTTTTTCAAATCGAATAATTGTTCGCGTTCGAATTCTGGCCAGTAAAAGTACTTCCAATCTTTGCGAACCAACGCCTCGGAAGCAGGAATGAATTCTGTACTCTTGAGCATTGGATGCTCATAGAAAAACTCTTGACGCCAGGCCGGTTTTTCATCGTCCAAATAAAGCGGTCCAAGGTCAGAACCTTGAATCGTTTTGGGAGCACCAATCCCAGCCGCCGCCAAAATCGTCGGCGCAAGATCGACGTTGAGCGTGAAGTCGTCATTAGTTTTGCCTCGAACTCCCTCAGGCATGCGCGGATCGTCAATGATCAATGGAACCCGAATGCTTTCTTGATGTGGGTACCACTTATCCGCCAATCCATGCTCCGCATGATAGTATCCATTGTCAGTCGTGAAAATGACAAGAGTATTGTCGGTGGCGTTTTGATTTTTCAGCTCTTCCAAAATTCGCCCACAAGTCGTATCAACTTCGGTTGCCAATCGATAATAGTTCTTCATCATTGATTGATACTTTTCAGGCGTATCAAATCGCCAGTGCCATCGATTGCGGCCTTCATTCTTCTCATTGCCAACAAAATCTGGCAGACGATCGAAAGACTCCTGCGTAGCATTTTCTGGAACGGGAATTTCAATGCCTTTATACAATTTCATGCTTTCCGGCTGAGGAAGAAACTGAAGCGGGCTACTGTCTTCGGCGTGCGTGGCGAAAAACGCGACCGTTAAACAAAAGGGCTTGTCCTTGGGGCGGCTTCGCAAGAATTCCAAAGCATCGTTTTCATTCTTTTGGGTCACATGCACTTTAGAACCATCCGATTCCTTAATCCAATGTTTCCCATAATAAGAACGACTGAAATCGAATTTGTCTTTGGGGATTCTCCCGTTGTGCCATTTGCCAACATGGCCAACGAAGTAGCCATTTTCACGCAACAGACCTGGGTACGTCTCTGACCAAGGAGTCTTCCAAGGTTTAAACGATCGATTGCCATGCCGCGACATCCACTGGCCGGTATAAAGCGACGCTCGACTGATTCCGCAAATCGACGTGGTAACGCAATTTTGAGTGAACCGAACTCCCTCGCCGGCAAGCTTATCCAACGTCGGAGTTTTGACCACTGGGTTGCCCGCGACTCCCAATGTGTCATTTCGCCAATCATCAGCGTACAACACGAGGATGTTCATGGGAGCATCTTCTACGTGATCGTCAGCACAAGCAGATTGGAGGTCGCATGTTAGCAATCCGAGAAAGATCGCTAAACCAGAAAGAATGAAGGTCGGGTTAATCATCTAAATCTCGATGTTGGAATTTTTTAAGCAGACGGGAAACTGCGACGCTAACCGTGAAAGTTAGTGCGTCGCGTCATCTTTAAATCTTCGGGCATACATTGCGGGTTCGAATCCTGTGGACACGTTTCAGCCAGCCTTCTTACCAGTGCTCTCTGGTGTTGAATCCAGATTGCTCAAGTACTTTTTTCGGCTTGGACGTGTCATCAGCTTGTTGGCCGTTTCATTTCCAACGAAAACCTCTTTGTCGGCATCCCATTTCAATTCATCACCAACCATCAATGCGATGTTACACATGTGACAACTTGTCATCGTCCGGTGGTGAGTGTAGACGTCCGAAATGGGTTCAGAACGATCCTTGACACATTCGAAGAAGTTTCTCATATGGCTGGTAATAGGTTTGTTCTTGTAAAGCTTAGCCATCGCTTCTTCGAGATTTTTGTTATCGGCCTCGGTAAGGTCCTCGACTGGTTTGCCAGTCAGCTTTCCACGGTTAACGAAAAACCTCCCTCGACTGCCTTGAAACAGAATCCCATTTGGGAATTTGGTTTTGCCATCTTCCGAAACGTACTCATCGTTGACATTGAGCAGCGCCCCGTTTGCAAACTTTAAATCGACATTGAATTTAGTCGCCGCGTTATAGCCGTTTTCAAGCGTCTTCTTTCCATCAAAGAAGCTCACCCAGTCGAATCCATCGGGAACGACGTTGCCAAATTTACCAGTGCCGCTGATGCTGACCGGGCCGCTGTGATCCATGCCGATCGCCCATTGTGCGATGTCGATATGATGCGCGCCCCAGTCGGTCATTTTGCCACCGGAATACTCCATGTACCAACGGAAAAACTTGCGGCGCTCAAGCGAATAGTCCGCTGCCGCCGCCGGGCCAACCCAGAAATCCCAGTCAAGCTTTTCAGGCGTCGCCGTGTTCTCAAAGGGTCCATCTCCAGGGGCTGAGCCGATCGCAATATGGGCTTTGACGTTGTCGCCAATGTAACCACCCTGAACCATCGCGATCGCTTTTAAAAACTTTCGATCCATCTCGGTACGTTGCTGTGTTCCAACTTGAAATACCTTTCCGGTTTCCTTGACGACTTTGCAAATGTGCTTGCCTTCGTCAATGGTCAGCGTGAGAGGTTTCTCGCAGTAAACGTCGCAGCCGGCGCGCAACGCGTATGTCGCGATTGGAACGTGCCAATGGTCATTTGTTCCAATCACCACAATGTCAGGGCGCTCGGTGTCGATCAGTTTTCGATAGTCGGTGTATTCATTTAGATTGCCTTCAAACAACTTGTCCGCGTTGAACTCGGCATTGTGAAGTTCGTCGACGTCGCAAACGGCAATCGTTTTTCCAAACTTGGCTGCTTGTCGTGCAACTTTGCCGCCGCGGCTATAGCGTCCGCGACTTCCTCCGACGCCGATTGCAGCAATGGTAAGATCATCGTCGTAAAGACTGCTGGCTGAGGCAGAGCTGGTCCAGATGTAAGGTATCGTAGTAATCGCCGCAGTTGCAGCAGCCGATTTTTTCAAGAAGCTTCTTCGTGTCGAGGCCATGATTCTTCCTAAATTTAGTTCGATGTCGTGATTTGGAATTGGTAGGTGCCCGGCCCAATTTTTACGGACAGTCTTTCTTTTTCGTCCCTCTGATGTGACAGCTTACTTTTACTCAGAAGCAATCCGTTTACAAGAACCTTCTCAGCGATAACTCTCTTTCTGGGGCCCGTTGGAGCAAGAAAAGTGGCACTCGTATTGGGAGGAACAACTACGTCGATCGAGATTTTTCCATCCGATACTGCCCAGCTGCTTTTTGCCGGTCCGTAGGGCGTATCAAGTTCTGCAGAGGCTGATTCCAGAGGGCCGCCAATCAAGGGGCGAATGAAGAAGTGTTTATAGCCAGGATGTTCAGGATCTGGAGACAGACCTGCGATCCGTTCGTACATGAATTGGCCAATCGCGCCATAGGCATAGTGGTTGAACGAGTTCATATTGGCATCACCAAAACCGTCAGCATGACTGTAGCTATTCCAGCGTTCCCACATCGTGGTGGCTCCTTGGTTGATTGGGAAAAACCAGGAGGGATAGCTTTCTTTGAAC
>CAYMFZ010000168.1:8132-9775 GCA_964389585.1 uncultured Pirellulaceae bacterium
GTAACGGCGTGCCCAAGAATCCAGTTCGAAGGTGGCGGTCGGCTGCGGCAAAATTCTTTAACAATCGAGTTTCTGCTTTCGCTCGCATCTCAGGAGCGATCAGATCAAACGCCAACCCCATCAAACACGCGGTTTGGGTGTCAGCTCCTTTGGGGGCTAAGTCTTCTGAAAAGTAACGCTTAGAAAACGCAGACCGAATGTCGGTGTGCAATTTTTTGAATCGAGCCGCGTCACCGTCTTCCCCGAGTGCCGTCGCAGCCCAAGAAAGTATTCTCGCGTCACGCCCGAAGTACGCGGTTGCGATCAAGTCCTGTGCCGTGTCACCTTTATTGTCGCCTTTGGGATAGGGCTGCAGCCAAACTCCGAATCCTTTTAATTTTGGAATCAACCCTTCCGACTCTCGTTCGTAAACGCCAACCCATTTTTTCATCGCGTCATAGTTGTCTTCGAGGATGCGAATGTCGCCCGTGCGAACATAAATGTCCCACGGAGCGGTGACGATGACGTCGGCCCATCCTGGACTGGCATAACCAAAGTTCGTCGCGGGTACCGTGTGCGGTATTTTTCCATCGTCGGTTTGGTCATCGCGTACGCTTTGAAGCCAACGTGACCAGAACGAATGCACGTCGTAGTTGAAAAACGATGTTGGCAAAAAGACCTGTGCGTCTCCAGTCCATCCCAATCGCTCGTCACGCTGCGGGCAATCAGTTGGAATGTCAACAAAGTTGCCGAGCTGCCCCCAGCGGATATTGCTCTGAAGCTGGTTCAGTTTCGCATGCGAAGAGGTGAATCTCCCCTGTGACTCGAAATCGGAATGAAGCACGTTTGCGGTTGCCGATTCAAGCGTCAATTCCGCCCCTTTCGATAGCCCACTGATTTCGACGTAGCGAAACCCAAAAAACGAAAGCGATGGCTCCCACTGAACCTCTCCGTCTTGCGAGGCTATGTAGGTCGCCTGTGAACGTGCAGTTCGATAGTTGGTTGTGTAAAGGGTGCCGTCTTGCTCAAGCATTTCAGCGAATCGAAACAAAACCTTTTCACCAGCGGTTGCCGGAAGATTAAACTTTGGAAACCCTACTAGATTTTGCCCGAAATCAAAAACGAACTTACCTGGAACCGGTTCAGTTAGCTTCACGGCCGGCAGTTGCTTCATTACGCGTACTGGCGGAAGTCGCTTTGGTCTGAGCAAAGGTTCGACCGCAACCGGTGTTGATTTAATCGCCGCCCAAGTCGTGTCGTCGTAACCAGCGATACTCCATTTTCCAAGTTCGTTTCGAGCATCGTAATCCTCACCGTGGTAGAAACCGCCCGCAAGAATCGGCCCTTTGTCGGTGCCCTTCCAAGTGTCGTCGGTTGCAATGGTTTCGACGCTGCCATCGGAATAAGTCAACTCAAGTTGACCGATCAATTTGGGAGTCTTTCCAAGCAGTTCCGTTCGTTTGCGCAACAGTAAGTTACCGGCAAACCAGCCCTCACCCAAAAGAGCCCCGATTGCGTTGTCGCCCTCGCGTAATAACGGCGTGACATCGTAGGTGAGAGTTTCAACACGTTTTGAATACGTCGTATAGCCAGGTGCCAACAAATCGTTGCCGACACGTTGTCCGTTGATTCTAAATTCGTAGATGCCAAGTGCTGAAGCGTAG
>CAYMFZ010000169.1:0-7994 GCA_964389585.1 uncultured Pirellulaceae bacterium
CAGTAGGACCATCAATTTCGTAGGCAAGCGTATGAGCCTGATCAGATCCGTTCTTGAATTCAACTTCAAAGCCAAGATGAAACGATCGTGAGTTAAGTTCGTTTTCCTCGCCAACCGTCAGCTCTGGCATCTTGAACCGTTTGATCACTGAGATCGGACCGGCGATCCCCATCTTTTCCAGACTCGATGGCGAAAGATCAAACGTCATCTCGATTTCGGATTTCGTCAGATTGGTGATTTCCCAATTCGTGTCACGCATGTCTGAATCGAGATCCGGCCACGCTTTGTCAAGTTCCGCAGGATTAACAAGCGACATCACGAAAGACTCTGGATAGTCAAAATCGGGATCCACGATTCCTGACTCGGGACGAATGACTTGAATTGGTTTTTGAGTCAGACCAATTAAGAACGATTGATCTTGGCCGTTTCGAGACACGACTAGTTCGATCTCGGTGTCGGGCTCAGTCTTTGTTTCCAAAAACGTTTCGAAGTCTTCAGCCGACGTAAACGGCTCGGAATTGTTCGCGGTGTCGACCGACTTGATCACATCGCCGACTTCGACGCCGGCCAGTTGAGCGGGAGTCCCATCGCCAACGCAGCGAACGACGATTCCCTCGTCTGTATCCAAACAATCAAGGCATCCAAGGTATCCGCCTTCCCAAACGAGGTCGCGATATTTGTAGCGGCCTTTGTCGTCACGAAAATTGAGCTCGACCCGCCTGATCGTGCCACCACGTTTGTTGATGGTAATTAGATATCGATCTGAACCATCCGCTGCAAGCGAACCAAGCATAACAAAATCGTCTTCCGCAACTCTTGAGGGAGCTGGTTCTGCCGCTGCATCTTCTGGATTCACGTCGCCTGAATCTGGATTGGCGGATTCAGGATCGTCCGCCTTGTCGTTCGACTCAGTCACTCCATCAACTGCCTCTTGATTCTCGTTAGCGAGATTCAAGTTCGCTTCGCCGTTGTCAGCACCATCGACTTGCTTGGCGACTGGCTGGCCTTCCTCTTCAAGTGGCTTTTTGGGCGCAAACACGCTTTGCAGCAAGATTGCCCCCATCAGAAACATGGATGACAACAAAATAAACGTTAGGGCACGTCCGCTGTTCACTTAAGCAATTCCAAATCTGGGGCAATGAGCGTACGCCAAAAGCCGGTCACGATAACAATCACGTATTCTCCGAATATCGGCAAATATTGGAAAGGGGGATCGTTTGAGATTCAGAAACTAGGTGCGTCCGCATTTACCGACGATGAGGACTGATTCAGATCGGTAATTCGCTATTGAATCGCGATTCTGAGTTCTGTGGCTTTTTTGAATTGACCAGTTCGAACCTAAATCAAAACAATAAAGACTCGAATTCTGGTCTACCGACCTTCGAGCAGCCTGTCACCGAGGAAATCATCCAACTCGGCGATGGCCAAGATTTTCAAACGAGTCGGCGCGGGATCGTATTCAATTCGACGAAACTCGATCTCGTTGTCTTCAAGAATCACGTAACTACTTCGTGGGTCACTGTCTCTTGGCTGACCAACGCTTCCAACATTGATCATCAGCTTTTGATCGCCCAACGTGTACGTGTTACTGATTTCACTTGGCGAATAGAACCGGAAATTCTCTGTGAAAACTCCGGGAACATGCGTATGACCTTGAAAGCAATATTTCTGAATGAATCCAAAAATACGTTCAATCTTTCGCTGGTTGTAAATGTCTTCGGGAAATACGTATTCGTTTAATGGGCTGCGGGGTGAGCCGTGGACGAACATGATGTTGCCGTCCCGATAGGTTCGTGGCAGCGAAGCCAAAAAGTCCCACCTCTCCTGGGCGCCGTCTTGCGTTTTGTCTTCAAGCTGACCGCGAGTCCAAAAAATCGCTCGCTCAGCGCCGCTGCTGAATCCCTCAGGATCAAACAACGCACCGTTGTCGTGGTTTCCCAGCAACGTTAATCGAAACGCGCGGCAAGCATCGATGCATTCTCTTGGGTTTGGGCCATAGCCAATCACATCTCCAAGACAAAGAATCTCGGTGATTCCTTGCGCCTCGATATCGGCAAGCACCGCTGTCAGGGCTTCGAAGTTGCCATGGATGTCGCTGATGATAGCGCGTTTACCACGTGGCGATTTCCTGGAAGTAGAGTGACGAGTTAAAAGATTGATGCAACTAGTTGCACTGCAACCAAAGTTGACATTCAAAACATCTTATACGATTGGAAGTGGTCTTAAAACAATTAACGTATTTGGATTCCAATTCGGAATCAAATTCGCCAAGCTATTCTGTTTAACGTTTTGGGGTAGGGGCGCAAATGGCGCTGTGGGGATTAAAAACTTGAATTCGGTGATTCGGAATTCCGAAGACTCGATTGGAACTGGGCTTTGTAGGTAGGAAGCGAATTCCCAAACGAGAATTCTCTTTGGCCACTTCCGAAAACGAATTAGCTTAGTCGAAAACGATTTGGTAGTTAGCGACCAGTCATTAAACGGTCGCCAAGCATATTGTCTAAATCTGCGATGGCGTAGATCTTTTTCCGAGTTTGCTCCGCATCGTATTCAACGCGATAATACTGCACGGTTTTTTCTTCGGTATCCAAAACGACAAAACAGGAACGAGGATTGCCATCCCGAGGTTGCCCAACGCTGCCAACGTTGATCATGCACTTTTCTCCATTGAGCTGGAAAAGGTGATCCCTTTCTTCTGGAGCAACAAATGCCCCAGATTCAGTGAACACGCCCGGAATATGCGTGTGGCCTTGAAAACAAACCTTCTCAAACCGACTCATCAACAACGTGAGCAAGTCTTTCTCATAAACGGTTTCTGGAAAAACATACTCATTGGTTGGATCGCGAGGCGAACCATGAACGAACAGAAACTCTCCTTCATCGTGGCGGCGAGGCAATTCACCGAGAAAATCCCAGCGGCGATCGGCTTGCTCGATGTCGCCTGAGTCGCCTTCCAACTGCAAGCGTGTCCAATAAATCGCTTTCATTGCGACTGGATTAAAGCCTTCTGGGTCGAAGATTGCCGCTTGGTCATGGTTTCCCAAAATCGTAAGTTGGCACTTATCGATGACGGTGTCCAAACATTGCAAAGGGTCTGGCCCGTAGCCGATGATGTCTCCCAAACAGATAATCTCGTCCACACCCAAATCACCTATTCTTCCCATCACGGCGGTGAGTGCCTCAAAGTTCCCATGGATATCGCTTATAATTGCCCGCTTCACCAGATAGCCTTTTGAATGTAGATAGTAAGTGGAAGCAGCTTGTTGATTGACAATTATTGCCAGAGCCTAAACCGAGAACGGCAAATAGTTTAAGAGGATCGTCCTTTACGTGCAATCGAGTTGAGCCTTCCTCATCGAAGCCAATTTGAGATAATGATTCCGGTTCTTCAGTCGTCAAAGCTTTCCAATTTTCAACTTGCGACAATTTTTCTGGCGTTTTCCACTGGCCGATTCACACTTTGCCTAGGGAAAACCCATTACTTTAACTGGTCCCGGCTCATTTCAGAAAGTTTTTCGCTTGATCACGCTTGCAATCGAATCCACATCCAAATCAGTTTCTGTTGCCCTCCTGTCAGGGGCCAAATCAATTTTGCAAATTGATTCCAAAGAAGATCGACTAAACAACGATTCGGCAAGTTCTGAACGAATTCAAGCTGGATCCGAAGATAAACTTCCAGCCGGTTTTGTCCGTAAGCGTTCAAAAGGCGGTTCAAAAACTTCTCGTGTATTTCCGCCGGGCGCCTCGGTCCTTTTGGCTCCAATGATCAAGTCGCTATTTTCGCAAACCGGCTACTCAATCAAAGACACCAATTTGATTGGCATTGCGATTGGTCCTGGACTCTTTACTGGGATTCGAGTTGGTGTTGTGACCGCAAAGACACTCGCCTATTCGATTGGTGCAGAGGTCGTCGGGATCAACACACTTGATGCAATCGCCGAAAAAACAAAAGTGACTTTGGGTGGAACTTTGGAAGCCACAGCTCATATTCGTCCCATCGTCAACGCCCAGCGACAACAAGTCTTCGCTGGCCACTATCAACTTGAACAAAATGAATTGAAGCCCTTTGAACCCAACGAAGTCATTGATCGAGAGCAATGGATCAAGACGCTTAACCCGGGTGACGTCGTTACGGGAGCAGGACTGCGCCCGATTGAAGAAGCAGTCGGGTTAAAACCTGGTGTTGTTATCGCTCCGAAAAGTTGCTGGGATTGCTGCGCAACAACGATTGGACAATTGGCTGAGAAAAAATTCGAATCGGGCTACCGAGATAGCCTCTGGGATTTGGAGCCACTTTATTTTCGACCAAGTGCCGCCGAAGAAGTCAGAGCCGCGAAACTCGCCGCAGAATCCAAACTCTCAAACTGAACTTCTTACTAGCATCATTGACTGGCCCGTGTCTCAGATGCCAAATGTCTTGGAAGAAACTTGCCGATAGAATTCGCATTCGCAATTCGTATGCAAACCTGACAAGTTGTCTTGGCTTTCAATTTTTGGCAGACGCTGAACGTTAAAAGTTCTGAAATTCCCGAGAACCAAAAGACTTTTTGTGCGTCCAATGCGTAGAAAAAGCGCTTTCTCTCCCTGGAATTCAAATTCGAACTGGCACGCAATTTGCGACCGTTTGAAATTTGGGTGGCGTACTTGCCAAGCCCGTTTGGTGCTCTATCCGAACTTTAGCCCGTGTTTAGTTTCCGAGTAAAAGTGAACAACCGACTCAACAACTTCTTTCCTAAACAAGACGTCGCGCCGGGAACTCTCTTGGTCGCGTCTCCTGCGTTGTTTAGTACACCCT
Organism: uncultured Pirellulaceae bacterium; assembly: GCA_964389585.1. Taxonomy (GTDB): domain Bacteria; phylum Planctomycetota; class Planctomycetia; order Pirellulales; family Pirellulaceae; genus Mariniblastus. Next base: position 4,796 of record CAYMFZ010000169.1, read on the forward strand.
TTCGTAAGGCAGTTGTACTCATCGTACAAAACAACGAAGAAGGAACCTTCGGCGTCGTCTTGAATCGCCCAGCCAACGAGCAAATCCAATTCGCGTGGCAAGAGTTGTCTGGGATGAATGACGACAATCCCAATCTTGTTCAAGGCGGCCCGATTGGTGGCCCAGTCTTCGCGCTTCATCTCCACTCTGCACTTGCCGAATTGGAAATGCCGGGTGGAATCTGCATCACTTCCCAAAGCGAAAAATTCCAGCAGATTGTCGAGCGAGGAAACAGTGAAAACGAATTCTCAGCCTCCATTGGAGAATTCGAGGTATCCGAACCACATGACGAAAACTCAGGCGGCAATTCTTCGAAGTCAAATTATCGAATCGTGTTTGGAATTGCTGGTTGGCCCAAAGGGCAATTGATAAGTGAAGTACACAACGGACTGTGGTACGCAATGGACGGAAAGCCTGATCAAGTTTTCGACAAACCTGAATTTATGTGGGAAAAACTTCTCCGTCGCCACAGTCGAAACATGCTTCGCAACGTCATTGGGATCAATCAAATTCCGCTCGATCCACTTATGAATTAGCATTCGCATCCTCATTGCGGGCAATTGAGATCGACCGAACCTTTATTATAATTTTGTGCAACCAGTTAGACCTGGTTCGAACTATCTTTCTACAAAAAACGGAGTTTCTAATGAGAAACAACTTCTTTAAATCACTAGCTCTCGCCTGTTTGGCGATCTCAACTTTTTCACTTGTTGGTTGCGACTCAGGAACAAAAGAGTCCGCCACTGCAGATCCCCATGCTGGCCATGACCATGAAACCAGCCACGATGACCATCCAGCCCATGGACCATTTGGCGGTCACATCTTTGATTTGGACACTCCTGATCACCAGGTGGAGTGGAAAAAGTACAAAGACAATGACATGATTCGAATGTACATCCTCGATGGTAAAGGGGAAGAAGCGACTCCTGTCAAAGTCGACAGCTTTACCGTCACTCCAAAAATTGGAAAAGATGAAGCGAGTTTTGAGTTAGAGCCAGAGGACGCAGACGAGAATGGCGCAACTGCAATTTACGCCCTCGACGACAAAGAACTTTCGATTGCGATTCCACTTGGTGTCGTGATTGAAATCAAAGTCGGCGACAAGACTCTCAAAGGTGAAATCAAGGCTCACAAGCCGCTTGATCATTAAACCGACCTCCAGTTTTGCCGGCCCAAACTAGATCCCAAGCGTCCTCGATTTCGGGGACGCTTTTTTGTTTTCAAGCATTGCATCGTCCTGTTGCGCAATGTTCGCAGAAGAAAATCCATTTTTCTTGCCGCTCCTGCCACGATTCGTTTTTTCAAGCGAAAACGATGGTGGGGCAGTTAAACTGGATACTTCGATGATGCAACGTTTTTTCCTTCTTCCAAACTGCTCACAACCATGACGCCAGACGTGTCCGTTTTGATGACAGTTTTCAACGGGTTCCCATACCTACCTGCATCTGTTGAATCGATCCTGAATCAGACATTGGCTAATTTCAATTTCGTTATTGTTGATGATGGCTCGACTGACGAAACAGCCGAATATCTCGAATCAATCACTGACGCTCGTGTAACAGTCGTCCATCAACCGAATGGTGGAACGGCAGCAGCGGCCAATGCAGGATTGAAATTGATCGATACTGAGTTTGTCGCTCGCATGGACGCCGATGATATCGCGATGGAAACGAGGTTGGAAAAGCAACTCAAGTTCATGCGAGAAAATTCTGAAGTAGGAATTGCCGGGACCCAAGTCGCACCCATCGGCGAAGCCAATGTTGGCAAGAGCTTAAACCTGCCCCAGTCTCATGAATTGATTTTTTCGAGCATGATGACGGGCAGGCATGGCTTGGCACATAGCTCAATCATGATTCGATCAAGCGTCCTCAAAGAGCTTGGTGGATACTGGACGCTTCCACTGATTGACGATTGGGACATGATGCTTCGGATGGGAGAAGTTTCCAAACTTGCAAACCTTTCCGAGGTTCTGCTCAATTACCGCGTTCATGCTGGCAGCCTCAACGGGCTGTCGATGCTACGCATGCATCGGCATATTTCGTTCGCAATCGAACGAGCCAAACGAAGACAATCTGGTCGACCTGAAATTTCGTTTGAACATTTCGAGGAAGAACTCGCGCAACGGCCGGTTTGGCAACGCATGTCTGAGAAGCTTCACGTTACCGCGTTGACGCACTACCGGGTTGCAGTTGCCGACATTCATGGCGGACGCCAACTAAAGGGCTATGCCAGACTCGCCTTTTCAGCACTTTGCTCTCCCGCGCGGACGTTTCATCGTATTGGGCGCGTTTTTGGTCATTGAAGACAACGCCCGCGAGCGAGCTCACAATCTGTCGACACCCAATCCGGTTTCAAATCGAGAATGGAAAGTTGGTTCTTGCCGCCCGAGGAATCATTGCCTAGAATCCGTATTGAGACTGCTAAACGACCTCGATCAACGAACTTCGGTTTTTGCTGACCCAAAGTCTCAATAAGCAAAACTCATGACTCGGCTAAGATCTTCATGTCCAGTGACTCCAGACTCGAACCACTCAAGCCAATCGAAGTCGCGTTGACGCCTCAAGAGCGTTTTAACGACTTTCTTCAAAGCCGAGGGATGCGCAACACAGACCAACGACGCAATTTGTTGGATTGTGTTTACCAGCAGCATGACCACTTCGATGCCGACCAGTTGATTGATCGACTCCCACCCAAAGGCAAACCAGGTTACGTAAGTCGACCGACGGTTTATCGAACACTGGGCGAGTTTGTCGACGCTGGGCTATTAAGAAAGTTCGTACTTGACGGACGAAGTGTTTACGAGCACGACTACGGTTACCCTCAACACGACCATCTTTACTGTAGCAAATGCGAAAAGTTAATTGAGTTCCAAAGTGATGCTTTGATTCGACTACGAAACGAAGTCGCCAAGTCCCATAACTTTCAAGTTCGGACTCACCGGTTGATCGTTACAGGTGTTTGCGAAAAATGCCGCAAAGGAAGACGTCGAGTTCGACGCAAGGTCGACTTGATCTAACTGCAACAGCCAACGTCAAACACGCTTCGCGATTACGTCAGTTGTTGAGGTCAGATTTTTCTGAGGTCAGATTTTTCACTTTCTCACGTTCGACTATCGCATCGCTGGATCGGACAGATCAAAGTTCTTGCTTTGGCTGAAGAA
>CAYMFZ010000169.1:8004-9759 GCA_964389585.1 uncultured Pirellulaceae bacterium
ATAGACGACTTTACGAATCAAATTCTCGCTATGTCCGCGACGGCGCATTTCCAAAATCAAGTCAGGTACTGCCGTTGGTTTCGAAGGCCCCCAGTCACCGGCTGAATTAACACATAGCCGATCCGCTCCGTGGCGTTCAATAATATCAACGGCACGCGAGGGAGTGCATTTCGTAACAGGATAAAGTGTCATTCCTGCCCAATAGCCGGCCTCAAGGACCGGTCCCACGGTGTGCTCTTCAACATGATCTACGAGAACACGAGAACGATCAATTTTATGCTCGCCCAGCATGTCAAGAATCATTCGCGTGCCTTGATATTTGTCTTCAAGATGAGGCGTGTGAATGAGCACTTGTTGGTCATAAGCAATCGCCAATTCCATGTGCTCTTGAAAAATGATCGCTTCGTTTCGCGTGTTCTTGTTAAGCCCGATTTCGCCAATCCCTAGAACATTCGGGCAGTCCAGGAATTCAGGAATGACTTTTAGCACTTCACGAGACAGCTCGACGTTCTCGGCTTCTTTGGCGTTGATGCAGAGCCAAGTGAAATGTTGGATCCCATATTGAGCAGCGCGTTTGGGTTCGACTTCGGTTAGCTGTCGAAAGTAGTCACGAAAACTTTCTGCACTTCCCCGATCAAACCCAGCCCAAAATGCCGGTTCGCTGATCGCAACACATCCCATCTTCGCCAACGTTTCATAGTCGTCAGTCGTTCTTGAGACCATGTGGAGATGCGGGTCAATGTAATACACGTTTCCAACTTTCGTTTAAGGCAGCGTCAACTTGAAGGCAGCGTCAACTTGAAGGCAGCGTCAACTTGAAACTTAAATTCGATTGTTAAAACGAATTTAAGTTCGACTCAACTTATCGACTCAACTTATCGACTCAACTTATCAAGTCCGTGAAGCAAGAGCGAATTCATCCAACCACTTTTGGTCGTATTCGCGCGAGAAAAGAAGCTGAATTTTTTCGGCTCGAATGGGGTCGGAGTGCTTCGAATTAATGACACTGATCGCCTCAGCAATGAGTGCCATCCTGGAATCTTTCGCGACCTCACCTTCGGCGCGATCGATTCGATCAAGTGCCGCGGCGACTTCGAGTATTTTTGCACGAATCTCTAGGAACTCGCGGTCTAGAATCTCATTGGAATTCATCAAATTGGGCCTTGGGATTTCCTGACTTGCTTTACAATATGATATTCAGAGACAAGTTTTTTAACCAGTTCCGTTTTCAATTTGTCCATTCTTACCCCGCAACTTGACCGATTCGATCGCGGCTCAGTTTGATTTTTCACTTCGCTGTTTTCAAGAATGGCGTTGCTTGCCGAAGCGATCAGTGTCATTAATTCGCAGCAATCGGATCCAATTAGAGCTGAGAAAATTCAGTTGCTTTTCTCACGTGAATATGACCAGAAATGGCTGGAAGAATTCGCTCTTACTTCTCGGACTTGATAAAGTTGACTTTGGCTTTTATCCGCAAAAATTGAAACGTCGCTAGAAAAGAATTCAGCCGCGTAAAACGAAAGATGGAAACGTGTATTACATCGACCCGCATCTCCACATGGTCTCTCGAACCACGGACGACTACGAGACGTTGGCCAAGATGGGCTGTGTCGCGATCAGCGAGCCGGCATTTTGGGCTGGGGTTGATCGAGGAAGCGCAGAAAGTTTTCGCGATTACTTTCGTCAACTGACAGAAGTTGAACCGCAGCGTGCCGCACAATACCCCCGCGGGTTAGAGCTGCTTGCAAGTGAGGC
>CAYMFZ010000170.1:0-9712 GCA_964389585.1 uncultured Pirellulaceae bacterium
CCCCGTCGTCAAAAATGCTGAACGCAATTTTGACTTCGACCCTCCCGCTTTCAGCCACTTTCAGCGAGAGGGTGCAAAACTTTTGCTGAGTAAACGCCATTCACTTTTGCGATCGGCTCACGAGTCGTTCCGCCGTTGCACAGAATACAAGCTCGAAGCGCAAGAGCGCAAGCGAGTGAGGGCTTGCTGTGCAATGAGTTGGAATTCCCACTCGCTTACGCTCTTGAGCTTCGAGCTTGTGGCTTCCTTTAGAAGCGTCCTCATACCCCTACTCTGCCGGCGGTCACTATTTCACTTTTGCCAACTTCATCAAGAATGCAAACCTTGTTGCGACTTCCTTAAAGCGGTCGAAACGGCCAGATGCTCCGCCGTGTCCTGCCTTCATGTTGGTTTTTAAGAGCAGCATGTTGTCGCCCTGCTTTTCCTTTCGCAGCTTTGCGACCCATTTCGCCGGTTCCCAATATTGAACCTGCGAATCATGCAATCCAGTCGTGACCAAAAGGTGTGGATAGTTCATTGACGAGACTTGATCGTAGGGCGAGTAAGAAAGCATGTAATCGAAATATTCTTTTTCGTTTGGGTTGCCCCACTCGTCATACTCGAAAGTCGTCAATGGAATCGTCTCATCAAGCATCGTTGTCACCACATCCACAAACGGAACGTCCGCGATCGCGCCGTGGTAAAGTTCCGGCTCCAAATTGATCACAGCTCCGACCAACAAGCCACCTGCGCTTCCACCTCGGCAATACAAACGAGACGGATCGGCGTATTTCTTTTCCACCAAGAATTTGCCAACGTCGATGAAGTCGTAGAACGTGTTCAGCTTTTTCAAAAGCTTGCCGTCTTCGTACCATTGGCGACCCATTTCCTGTCCGCCACGAATATGAGCAATCGCATAGACAAAACCACGATCGAGCAAACTGAGAGTTGCTGAGTTAAAGCGTGGATCCATGCTCGCTCCATAGGAACCGTAGCCATATTCAAGGCAAGGTGCAGTGCCATCGAGTTTGGTATCCTTGTGATAGACGATTGATACCGGAACCTTGACGCCGTCTCGGGCAGTTGCCCAAACTCTTTCCGTCTTGTAATTGTCCGAATCAAAATCGCCGAGTACTTCACGCTGCTTGAGAAGTGTTTTCTCTTTCGTCGACATATCAAATTCGAAGGTACTACTAGGCGTCGTCAGCGAAGTATAGACGTAACGAAGTTTCGTTGTACTTGGATCGGGCGTCGGAGTCGCGGACGCAACATAAGCCGGTTCTTCGAATGGCATGTAGAAGTCTTTATTGCCATCGTTGGATTTAACCCTTAGCTTTACCAATCCATTTTTTCGCTCAGACAACACCATGAAGTCATCGAATAGATCAAAGCCGCTAAAGTAGACGTCATCGCGGTTGGGAATGACTTCCTTCCACTGATCTTGAGCATGGCTTTTTTCGTCAGCAGCGAGCAGGCGAAAGTTTTTCGCGTTGCTGTTGCTGCGAATGTAAAACTTGTCCCCGAGATGGTCGACTGAGTACTCGTGGTCCGGTTGCCGAGGCGAGAAAACTTTGAATTCTCCACTCGGATCGTCGGCTGAAAGGTAGCGGAACTCGGTACTCAATGTTTGATTGGATCCGATCATGATGTACTTTCTCGATCGCGATTTCCGCACACCACAGGCAAATTCTTCGTCCGTCTCTTCGTAGACTTCGACATCTTTATCGTTTGAAGTTCCGAGTTCATGGCGAACGATCAAATAGGCACGCAACGTTTGCGGGTCTTTGCGCGTGAAGAAAACTGTTTTGCTGTCGTTCGCCCAAACACATCCTCCCGAAATGTTTTCGATTTTGTCGTCAAGCATTTCTCCGGTTTCGAGATTCTTAAATTGCAAAACGTACTTTCGCCGGCCAGTAAAATCGACAGCGAATGACGCGAGTTTGTTGTTTGGGCTAACCCGCATTGAGCTGACTCGGCAAAATGGTTTGCCCTCAGCCAACGTGTTGACATTGAGCATGACTTCTTCAGTCGAATCTGGTTTGTCGAGTTTGCGACAATAAATTGGGTACTGTTTTCCTTCTTCAAACCGCGTGTAGTAAATGTAGCCACGATCTGTGTAAGGCACTGATGCGTCGTCCTGCTTGATGCGTGCTTTGATCTCAGTGAATAGTTTTTCCTCAAGCGGTTTTACGTCGGCGAGCATCGCGTCGGTGTAGTTATTTTCGCTATTTAGGTAATCGATGACTTCTTGATTCTCACGTTCACGCAACCAGAAATAGTTATCAGTTCTATCAACGCCATGCATCGACAAAGTTTTTGGGACGATCTTGGCTGCAGGTGGTTTGGCATTCATGGTTTGTCGTCTGGAAAAGGATGAGGTGGTTTGAACGCCATCGCGTGCAAGGAGGTGGTCGAGATTGGCGGTGCCTAACGCACCCAACGCAATCACGATTGACGAATGACGTTGGTATTCCGGAACCACCGTATCAAAAGTGTCAAACTGCGTGTGGTGCGTCGTTCGGTACGTCGCCCTCCCTGCTTGTCTCCAGAAAAATCCTGGAACGCCAGCGCGAATATACGAGACGTGGTCACTGCCTCCAGTCGGCCGCATGGTTTTGGTCGTTTGGATTTCAAAAGGCGTACGCTCGTCAAGCTTCATCGCTTCGGCAAACACTTCCTCAAAGTCAGCCTGCATCGCTTCGGTGCAGCGAATTCCGGAAACGTAATTCGTGCCACCATCGTGAACGAAACAGGCGGATACGTTTTCGCTGACATCTTTTTTGTGTTTCTTGACATGAGCCAGCGATCCGAGAAGTCCTTGCTCTTCGCCGGACCATAGCATGAATCGAATGGTTCGTTTTGGCTTGGCACCCGCGGCCATTAGCAGCCTCGCAGCTTCCATCGTCGTCGCACAACCCGCTCCATTGTCCGTGGCACCTGTGGCACCATCCCATGAGTCAATATGCCCGCCAACGACCACACGTTCATCCGGCAACTCGGTTCCCGGAATATCCGCGATGACGTTGTAAAGCTTGATTGGGCCTTTACGGAAATGGTTGCGAATGTCGAACGCAACTTGAACGTCTTCGCCTTCATCTACAAGCTTCTTAAGTTCGTCCCATTGTTCTTTGAGCAGCGAAATGCTGGGAATGGTCGGGAGATTCTCGAAGTCGATCTTGTACGAGCCGCCCGTCAGAATCAATTCGCCAGAAGTTGACCGCACCAAACCGGCTGGTTCGCAATCCATCATTGCTTCGTAAAGCTCAACGCGCTCTTCTCGGGTTAGTGGTTTGGGTTCAGGCTTGGGTTCAGGCTTGGGTTCAGGCTTAGCCTCATCAGTATCTTTTTTGTCGTCAGCTTTGTCTGCTTCTTTTTTGGGAGGCGTGATCCTGGAGCGTCGACGGCGCGGTGTTCGCGGAACCAAAATGTAGGCATCCTGGAGGTGGTCGCGAACTTCGTCCAACTCGTCCATTGATTTGGGGGCAAGAACCACTCGACCAAGCACCCGGCCTTGAGTTCCTGCTGTCCAGGAATTTGTACCGAACTCGAGTTTCAATTCCCGAGGCGTTACCATCATTCCCGTGGCAGGGCCACGTTCGAATCCGACAGGGAATTCCCCCCACTCTTCCAGGCGAGCCTCTAGTCCCATCTTTTTAAATTCGTCACGTGCCCATTCACAAGCTGATTGAAGTCCCTCTGATCCGGTCAAACGCGGGCCGATTCGATTGGTTAGATAGTCCAAGTGATCCTGAACTTGATTGTCTTTTTTACCGATCTCAATGATCTTTTGAATGGCCTCGCTGGATTCTTTCGAAGTAGGCTTGGAATCTTGAATCGCAAAAGCAAGCGAGTTTGTCCAAGCAATTGCCAAGCACATTACCACCGCGATCATCCACCGAATTCTCATCGTTGATCCCCAAAAGATTGTTCAGCTCGGCGATCGACGTTTTGCAGCCATCGCACTCGTAAGGCGATGAGTATATCAAAGTTGGTGAAGAGAGTGGGAACGGAGGAGAGAATCAAGTTTCGTGACTTGACTTACCGAAGCCATCAGTTTCGCGATTCATCTATTGTCTGGTTCGACGCCGCTTAACGACGACGATTCCGATCATCACCAATCCGAAAACGATTAACGACAAATTGGACCAAGTAAATGCCCACGACTCCCACTGAGCGATAACCTGCGGTGCGTTCGTGGCACCCCGGTCAATCAGTTCGTTGCTTGCGTTGAGCGCCAAAAAAACAGGCGAGATGCCACCTAAAAAAGCACCAACTCCAATCGTGAGCAAGATGAATTCTTGGAGCCCGATTGAGGCGTTGGGTTGAACGCTGGAATCGACTTGGTTTTCAAGCTGAATCAAATTGGCGGTATCCACTTTTGTTTTACGTGATTTGTGACATGGGCGGTATTGCGCGCTCGCGCCGCCTTAGAAACTGTTCAGTCCGAATTTGACTAGAGCCGATCCAAAAAGTTGTGAGCCGTTGACGCTAGCCTCGGGCCAACCCAACGAGTGGCATGTTTTGCTTGTTACTCCGGCCCGAGGCTAGCGCCTTCGGCTCATCATTGAATAAGCTATTTGTTCGGGGGGGGCTTAGTCCCTGACTCCGGCGGCGATCTTCTCTGCAAGTTTCTGTTTCGTCGTCTGCCGACAACACAACCAGTATAGATAAAGTGCTCCCGAAATGATGCCTGCCATCCCGCCAAGATAACTAAAGTTGTGCATCGCTCCGGCTCGTTGAAAAGCCAGGTCGTTTTGGATTTCATTCCCGTATCTGCTGACTTCTCCAACATCGTTCGCGTTTAGAGTTAAGAAGGCGACTCCTAAAGCTCCCAATCCAAACAACATTGTGGTAACCGTCACGACAAGGAAAACTTGGATCATGGCCCAGAAGTATTGTCGATTTCCGCGAATGACCAAGCCCGCAGGAATTAAGAAAACGCCAATCACGATTCCCATCCACCATGCTGCCGACCAGCCAACTATCGCAGCACCTGCGCGCGGTGGAATCGCTTCAATTCGGAACTGATGAAACTTGAATTCAGTAAAGTATTCACTTGAGACGGTGTATGAAATCTGGTTGTGAAACGCACCATAGGTTCCCGCGCACAAGCAAGCGACAACGAGTAGCACGGGTATTAAAAATAGTCGGATAAGAATCGCGGCTGCCTCGTGAAATTTGGGTGTTCGAAATCGGTGAGTGAATTAGACCGAAGGCAATTGCGATCAGCTCGCAAAACACGGGAGCTTAATAGTGGAACTCAACAGTGGAACTCAACAACGGGAGCTTGAAACGCGGACAAGGCTGCGTAACAAAGCTCACCTCAACACAGGCTGACTTTTGATTTGGCCTCTTTCGCTTCGCTCGGAATCGACGCTCGTTCACAGAGTGAACGGCCACTATGACAAGTGCCACAATTCCAAAGTTGCACTATGGCAAAGTTGCACTATGGCAAAGTTGCACTGTGGCAAAGTGGCATTTCACTCCGTGAAATAGCGCCAAACCTGATGCGAAGCGAAGGTTCCCAACCACAAACCAGCCCCAATCTTAAGGTGTGAATTACTGAGCTGTCTGATCAATAGAATAGCTAGCCAAAGAATTCAACTCGCGTGCACGCAAAACTCTACCAACAGCCATCAACCTTGTTGGGAGTTTTCTATTGATTGCCAAACGCGAACTTCCTCACCTTGACCTCGCAGAATCTAGGGTCTGAATCTTAGTGTCTATACCCAAACATTTGAATCTAAACGTCTTTTTCCAAATCCCAGCCGTCATTTAGGACAACGTTTTTCATCAAGATTGGAATTCCGTCTCGGATGACACATGTCTTGTGTTCCAAATCTGTTTCGTCGCGCTTTGAAACGTTTACGATTTTCGCGTTCTTTCCAATGCAGACATTCTTGTCGATGATGGCACCTTCGATCACCGAATTCTCACCGATCTCCATGGGAGCCGGACGTTGGCTGTGCTTGGCGTCTTTGGACTCGTAAAAGTCGTTACCCATGACGATGGAATCGCGTATCGTTACGTTGGGACCAATGATGGTTCTGAGTCCGATTACGCTGTTTTCAATCACGGCACCGGCTCCGATGCGGCAACCATTTGAAATCAAGCTATTCTTTACCGTCGCGTCAGACATTCGCGTTGGCGGAAGAAATCTCGCACGCGTGTAAATCGGTGCATCGGCAGCCATCAATTCAAACTCTGGAGTTTCCGCGGCCAGGTTGATGTTCGAGTCATAGAAAGATCGAATGGTACCAATGTCTTCCCAGTACCCATCAAACAAATGCATTTGAACTTTGTGGGAATTGATCGTGGCAGGAAAAATCTCTTTACCGAAATCAGCATGCTCGGTTCCATTGAGGACTTCGTAAAGCAACTTGCGGTTGAAGACGTAGATGCCCATGCTGGCAATGCAATCACGACCCTTTGAGTCGACGCCCTGTTGATCAATCCAAGCCGGATCCGTGCTGACGGCTTCGATTTCTTCGTCCGTCTGTGGTTTTTCGACAAAGCCTTTTACGCGCCCGGTGTCATCCACCTGCATCACACCAAACCCTTTGGCGTCCTCGCGTGAAACCGGCATGCACGAAATCGTGACATCGGCACCTGATTTCTTATGGGTCTCGATCAAGTCACGATAGTCCATCCGGTATAGCTGGTCACCCGATAGAATCACAACATATTCGATTCCGGGCTGGTTGAAGTAAACCAAGTTCTTACGAACCGCATCAGCCGTGCCTTGGTACCAATCGCTTCCAACAGTTGGCGTTTCCTGAGCGGCCAACAGCTCGACGAAACCACCACTAAAATTATCGAACGAATACGCTCGGCGAATGTGGCCATGAAGGCTGACCGACATAAACTGAGTCAAGACGTAAACGCGATTGATGCCGCTGTTGAGGCAATTGGAGATGGGAATATCAATCAGTCGATACATTCCTGCCAATGGAACGGCAGGTTTGCTACGAATCGAAGTCAACGGGGCCAAACGTGTTCCACGACCACCACCAAGTACCAAAGCAACCGCGTTTCGCATGTTTCGTTCCAAAATAACTAGAGTTTCGAGAGCACTTAGAAGTTAACGTTCCCAAAACGAAACACAAGTCTTCGAAGACTCGCGTAGAAAAAATCTCGAGGGATTGCTAGAGGACATTTCAAAACCTAAAATCGTGCGATCATCGTAGTGGGATTCGCCAGAATTCCCTTTGTTTTGAAAGCGAGCTGGGACTTCTGGCGAAGTCCACTACAGGTTTTGAAATACCCTCTAGTTGTTTGACCGGAATTATCCGATCTCATTTGGACTTTGGCTCGATTTGAATTGGAATACTCAAATCTTGTCGCCGGTACAAGCATTGACCATCATCGTCAGTACAGACGTAGTAGAGTGCGTACGCCTTAAGGCTCGTTTCTCCCGTCAGGTCAGCATTCGTTTGGAATTCAAATTCGAGATTGCGAACTTCATCAGATGACGCTCCATCTCCATTTGGGTGTGTCAGCATCGCGTTTGAAACTTTGCCGGCCTCCGATTTTTCGATCCAAACAACCATTGGTTCTGCCTCATTGTTCCAGTGACCTTGGTTTGTCGAAAATCGCAAATGAACTCGCGCGGTCTTGCCCGGAGTAACTTTGTGGGGCACGACGGTTGAATGGAGGCTGACAATCTCTTCATCATCGCGTGTGATCTTGCCATCGGGGTCAGGGTTTTCCGAAGTCGTCTCCGAAGTGAACTTTCGATTTGGCTGAGCGATTTCTGCTTTGGAAAGTGCCACCGTCAATTCGATTGGTGTTTCGCCGCGAGCTGCTATTTCTTGCTGAGCCTTTTCTACCCAATCATAGAACGGATAAGGCTTCATTTGCCTCGGACCGTACTGTTGAATCCGCCGCCGCCAAATGTACTGATTGGGATTCTCGTTCAAGGCATTGGTCCAAGAGGTTGCCGCCTTTGTGAACCAAACCGGATCCTGATCTGCAGGCTTGCTGAGGTCATACAGACTTCGATAGGCTACGCCTAAACGAAAATGAATCGCTCCCACCATTCCTTTGCGCGGTTTGTTTCGTTGTTTCAAAACTGCCATCGCAAGATCGTAATGTTCAATCGCTTTCTTGGTTGAGTCGATGGTTTGCTTTTGAAGATAGGTATCAGCAATCACGATATCTGACTCTGGCTGGTTTTCATTTGATCTATCGCGCTTCATCGATGTGATCGAGGCACGTTCCGGATCTAAAGTTGGGGCACCGATTTTGGCATGAATCGAACCAGTGACGCCTGGCTTTTCTGAGACAACCGCCACCAGCTCTTCGATTTTGTTCACGCGAGGCCGAGCGTCTTGAACGTAGCCATACTCGTCAATCAAAATTGGGACAGGGACGACGGCAAGTCCCAGCCCTGTCACGGCATCTTGGGCGATCGGGAATTCGTATTGCTTCCATTGTTTGTAAAGCTGGGCTCGCTCGGCGTGCTGCTCTTGGACTACTCCAATGACAACCAGTTTTCCGTCCGCGACAAGCTGCTTTGTTTTCTCATTCCACACGGGAATAATTTTCCGACAACCTGCTCACCAAGACGCAAAATGTAAAAGCAAAACCTTTTTGCCGCGGTACTTCGAAAGCTGAATCGTTTTGGACGGATCTTCAATCGAAGGCAGGATAAAATCCGGGTGAGCGACGGGGGGATCGCGTTTTAAATCGTATTTTAAAGCGACTTTCAACGGATCTTGATCGTTGATGATTTCAACCTGTCCCTCTTGAGCGTGTCCAATTGCAAAGGGCATTGCAAAAATTAGACAGGTAAACAGCAACAGGAAAGAGGGGATTGTTTTTTTCAAACGCATGGTTGATTTGCTTTCAAGCAGCAAGCGGAACATTGATTGGTCACCCGATTTTATCCTCGTTTTCTCGCAGAGCAAATCCCTTCAGTCGTTCGCTGGATCTGTGTATTGAGATTAACCCGTCGGCTTCATTAAGAATCTTTGTTGAGTGTGAGTATTGCAAAGAGCTTATTCCAAAAGTTGTGAGCCATTGGAGCTGGTCTTGGGCCAGTCTAACGAGTGGTTTGTCTTGCTGGCCGTGTGCTGGCCCGAGGCTAGCGCCGGCTAGCGCCTTCGGCTCACTGACGAAAGAACCTCTTGGTTTTGGGATAGGCTCTTAGTCGAAACACTCTACTGGCGTGACCTAACCACCGTCACGTAACAACCATCACTTTTGCGACTGCTGGTTTCTTCTCTAAGCTCTTTGCGAACAGACAGATCATTGATAACACGAAAATTACCATCGGAACAAAACATGCAACCAACATCGTCGTTGTGAAGGAACGATCGCGCTGATCGATGGTTTCGCGAATTCGAGTTACGTTGGCCAAATGCTCGCCCTCCGCAACAACCGGCCTTTCGTAGTCATCGAGTACGCGATGTTCGTGTTTTGCGAACAGTGTTTGGCAAGACACGATACCCAGCAACAAAAACACAACCGCCACCCCAGACGCTGCTGTGAGTCCATCCGTCCACGGAACGATCTGTCGCTGCGCAACCAAGATGAAAAAAGCATTCACGAATTGCCCGACTGCAATCAGGATCATGATGAGCCCCAGACTCCAAAGTACCCACCCAAACGCTTTAAACGCGAGGGAATATCCAGCGGTAATTTCAGATCCTCCAAAATCCCCGAGGTAGACCGAATGAAGATGATTCGACAATTCTCCCAACAACAACCAGTCGATAATTTCGAATCTGGA
>CAYMFZ010000171.1:0-9675 GCA_964389585.1 uncultured Pirellulaceae bacterium
CATGTCGATAAAACGTCGGTAGCAATCCCAACCCGCGCGAGGGTTGTCGTACATCTCGATGTAACCCTGGACTGATTTGTCGTTCATACCCAGGTTAAGAACCGTGTCCATCATTCCAGGCATGGATTGAGCGGCACCAGAGCGAACGGAAACAAGAAGTGGATTCTTGGCGGCGCCAAGTTTCTTGCCTTCAAGTTTTTCAAGTTTGGCCAATTCCTTTTTGACATGCTGCATCATCTCTTTTGGATAGGCACCTTCTTTTTCGTAGATTCCACAGGCCTCAGTTGAAACCGTGAAACCCGGAGGCACTGGAACACCAGCGTTTGACATTTCAGCAAGATTGGCACCCTTACCGCCGAGTAGCTCTCGCATTGAGCGATCGCCATCAGTCATCTTTTTGCCACCGCCGTAAAAGTAGACGTATTTTTTTGCCATGTTCTTAAAAGCCTTGTCTATGTGTGAATAATTTTATTCGTAGGAAGCTGTTTCAGATCAAGCACGCAGCTTGTCCGTGGAATCTCCGCAAGCGAACGCACGCGTTGTCAGTTCGCTGCCTTTGGGCAACAAGAATCGCCGTGAATTTCCAAATTCAGAGGCAATAGGGTAGCAACGGAATCGCTAATGGTAAAGATCCCGCTATTGATGGCAGTCGGTAGCGGGCGAAAAGCTGGCTTTACGGTGAGATAGCGGTTACGGCTATACGTTTTTCTTTAGGTCCTCGCCGATTCTCACGTCATGCGGCCTAATTCTCACGCCTATGCTCGCAACCTCTTCGCAGGACCGGCGCAAATTGCTTTGAACGCCATTTCGCAACTCATACAATGCGGTAACTATTCCCAACTAATATTCGCCAGAGTCACTCATGAACTTTCTCAAGTGCATCACATGTTTCGCAATTTCGATGATTCTACTATCAGCCACTTCAGGCTTGAGTTCACAAGAAGACGAAGCGGCAAGCAATCAACCCAAGTTCCCAATTCGAAATGCATCTGGAATCGTCGTTGACCACGAGGGCAACCCGGTTCCCAATGCCGTTCTTTGCTATCGTTCGAGGCGAGACGGAAAACGTTTCAACGTTATTGAGCGAACGGATAAAGAAGGTAAGTACACAATCGAGTATCGGCAAACTTACAAGTTCGACAGTTTTCACACTTGGGTTTTCGCCAAAGGCCACGGCGTCCGAACAGTCAACATGGGAACCAAATTCAAAAGCAAAAAAGGCCAAGCCAGACAAACAACCGTGAAGGACGTTGAAATTCGGTTGCCGAAAGATGCACCCTACGAAATTGAAATTCTTGATCCAAATGGAAATCCACTTTCTGATGTCCAAGTTCACGTGTCGATGGCAAACGCTCCGAATGGCAAGTTCCAGTCGGACGTTCCAACCGGGCTCATTGACATCGTTCCAGTTCCCTTTTGTCGATTGCTAACTTCGGCAACCGATAAAAAGGGGAAGGTTATCCTTCGTGGGATCCCATCAAATTTGGCGAGCAGAATCGCGGTGACTTCCGCTGAGTTTGGAATTCAGAATTTAAATTTTCGGGACGACAAGCAATATCAACTTTTGGATGTCGGCTCCGTTTCGGGTTCGATCAATGCGGAAGACGTCACGCCTTACGTTGGCATGAAAATCTACATGCAGGCTTGGTCTCGAGATGGTGGGTACGCTGAAGCGATCGTCGATTCAGAGGGCAAATTCGAAGTGCCAGCGATGGCGCACGGCGAGCTTACAATTGACGTTGGTTGGCCTGATGGCGCGGACATTTACCCGTGGAGCGATACAAACACGACGGTCAAAGCAGGCGAAGAACTTCGCCTAGATACCGTTACCAATCCTTCAAAATTTGTCACGGTCACTGGAAAAGTTCTTACAAGTGACACGCGAAAGCCAGCAGCAAAAGTAACCATTTCTTTTCAGGATGATCGAGGGCGATCGGGTACAAGCGTAGAGTCCAATGCCAAAGGAGAGTATGAAGCAAAAGTCTGCGAAGGCGACGCGAGCTGGCAAGTCATTTCCATGGGCTCGTTCAATTTAAACTACAACTACCCTAGGCCCGTCCAATTTACCTTTAACATTCCTGATGGAACGAAAGAAATGGAGTTGGATCCGATTTTGCTCCCAGTTAAACCTACTGTCCGAGGAAAGCTCACGGATTCAAATGACCAACCGATTGTCGATTCAAACGTAGTGATCTATCGGGGCGTGTATGGCCATACTCGTGGATCCGCCACAACGGATAGCGATGGTAAGTTTGAGATGAAAGTCTCCCAGGGCTGGGAGAACGCACTTACGGACCAAGGCCGCAATTTTTACTTTGCCATCAAAACGAAGGCCGCTTCGGATACCCTCCTGCCAAATTTCGAACGGCTGAAAGTTCTTGACAAGCGGAAAGAAAACCTGCACCTGCAAAGGCTTGCCCCACAGCCGGCGGAAAAGCCCGCTGATAAAAACCGAGACCCTGCCGACAAGTAGCAGCCGGACCGAAATGACTTGAGCCACGATTGCGGCAAACGGCTGATCCTAACTCGAACGAACAAGCAGGATACGCAAGTCGCCAACGTTTGTTTCCGTTTCCGATTCGATCGTTAGTTCGTGTTCCGCAAGAAACGAATGGCTGTCGAAATCTTCTAGCGCTTGCTTGATCTGAGAAACTTTGCTTTCCGCCAGTTGGTTTGAGATCCAATCCGAATCCACGATCGCACCAGCAACAGGTGAGTTGCCGTCTTGCCCATCCGTTCCGGCACTCAGCAGGCAAAAATCTCCAGAGTTCAGGCCCAGTTCATCCGCCGATTTCGAAATCAACTCTTGAATTGCTGACAATACCAAGTGTTGATTTCTGCCGCCTCGCCCTTTTTCGTTGCAGACCTTAACCGTCGTTTCGCCGCCCGTTATGTAGCAGGTTATTTTGTTGTCGGCTTTATTATTTCCAAGCCTCAGCAGAATCTGGTCGGCGACACTTCGTCCAACCTCCCCTGCGTCCCCCTCATTGCCGTTCGCCTGACCAAGTTCAATTTCATAGCCCAGTTCGGCTCCTTTGTCGGCCGCCGCTTTCATTGCCATCTCTACGTTTCCAATCACCGTGTTGGAGACTTCGAGACTGTAAGGAAAACAAGTCGGCAAAGTTTCAATGGTGGATGCTTCGACGACTTGCCACACTGTCGGAGGAATCTTGCTGCGATCTGGGTCAAACTTTCTTAAGACATCCATTGGACATGTTTCTTGATTGGGAATCGCAGTTGGCCCCGAGGCGATCACAGAAACGTCATCGCCGACAACATCAGAAACGATCAACGAGACAATTGGAGCCCCGCCAGATTCAAACGCCAGTCGGCTACCTTTGACTTGGCTGATAGCTCGCCTGACTGCGTTCAGCTCATAGATCGACGCGCCCGATTTGTTGAGCACGGTCGTCGTCTGGCGAAGTTCATCCAGCGTTATCGGCTCGATCGGATTTTCGAGAAGTGCGGATCCGCCCCCGGATATGAGACAGACGACGATGTCATTCGGGCCGGCAGACCGAACGATATCCAATATCTTTTCAGTACCTTCAACGACTTTCTCTGTCGGAAGGTTTTCGGTCGTGGGTCGACAGCCGTTGATCGTGATCGCTTGCGTTGCAACGACTTGATTGTCGGGAACGTTAACTAGACCTGAAACTTCGAAAGTGTCAAACAGGCGATCGGCAAGTGCTTCCTCAAAACCAACGGCCATCGCGCCGCTGGCTTTTCCAAATCCCACAACTAACAATCGGTCAATTTCGGGAATCGGAAACATCTCTGCCCCCAAACGCAATTCGTCTTTGCTCCACGCCACATTTTCTCGAACCAGCTTTTGAGCGTTGACGGCAGCGATTCCGGCTTTCCAGATTGCAACCGCATCATTTTTTAGTTGATTGGGAGAACTCATTAACTTCCAGTTGTTTCAATTCGCATCGCGTGGAACCGACTATGATGACATAATGCGAACCTAAACAAAACGCCGCGTCGCAAAACAAATTTCAAAATGAAGATCAGTCCATTCATCGCGATCGCCATGCTTAGCAGCGGTTTAATCGGCTGCGGCCTAATTGGCTGCGGTGAACCACATGAGTTATCGCTTTCTCCTCAGTTGGGCCCGCAGAACGCTGGCTCACAAGAAACCGAGAAGAACGAATCAGTTACCAAGGCCGAACCGATTCTTAAGTCGCTTGGTCGGAATTCCAACAACGAGATTCTGGAAAGCAGCGGGTTGGGAATTTCGACTTTTGTGAAGGACGCCGTTTGGACGATTAACGATTCTGGTTTAACGAATGAGAATGAGCTATTCCTTCTTAGAACCGACGGAAAACTACTCGCCCAGTTCGCGATCAGCAGTGTCAAGAATGTTGATTGGGAAGCGATGTCTCAGTTCACGGCGGCGGACCAGTCTTATTTGTTGGTTGCCGATGTTGGTGACAACTCGAAGAATCGCGAAAGTTATGAACTTCATCTTGTTCGCGAACCCGATTGCTCGAGTTTGATTCTGCAACCTGACAACTTGCCGATCAAGCGCAAACTCAACTCGTCAGTGATTCGATTCAGTTACGAAGATGGACCAAAAAATTGTGAAGCGGTTTGTGTCGACGTTGACGCGATGGAAATATGGCTTGTGGAAAAAGTCTATTACGAAACAGTCCAGAAGCGACCGCCTGGAATCTACGTGCTGCCGTTATCGTTGAAACCGACCGAAGCAGAACTGGTCGCCAAGCGCATCGCAGATTTCCCGCCTCGCAATGTGACTGGCATGGCGTTTTCACCGAATAAAGAACATTTATTGATTCGCAATTACGTGAACGCTCATTTGTACTCGCGACCGAATGGAATGAATTGGCGCGACGTTATTAAAAATCAAAAACCAAAAACGGTTGTGCTCCCCATTCAACGACAGGGCGAAGCCGTTTGCTTTACTCCAAATTCCAAATCCGTAATTTTGACAAGCGAGCTAAAACGTCAACCAATTTGGCTGGTTGGCTTAGAGCAATATTTTGAGAGTCGTTGATTTCTCCGAAATCTAAACGCGCGTCAACGAAAAGCAAACCATCGCTTTGCAACTTCAAACAACTTTAAGTCCAAATCAATTCCTAAAACGATCCTTTCAGCGCAAACACACCGACTAACTTATGAACGATCTATTGAGTCATCTAGCAATCTTGAACAACCAACAAGATTCCATGCAGCAGTTGGTTCAAGAACTTTGCGACACTAACTCTGGCACGTTTAATCTGGAAGGACTACATCAAGTCAAAAACCAGCTAGTCGATGCCTTTTCGGTTTTGAGTGGCGAAATGAATAACGTCGACACCAAACCAATGACAATCGTCGATGACTTTGGCAATCAAGTGACTCAACAGCTTGGACAAGCCATTCACATTTCAAAATGGCCTGACGCGAAACGCCGAGTCTTGTTGTGCATTCACATGGATACGGTTTACGGCAAAGATCATCCGTTTCAGAAATGCTCAACGCTTTCAGACGGCAACATCAATGGACCGGGAGTCGCTGACGCCAAAGGCGGACTTGTTGTGATGCTCCACGCGCTCAAGGCACTCGAGGCAAGTCCGTTGGCTGGAAGAATTGGCTGGGAAGTCTTAATCAATCCCGATGAAGAAATCGGCTCTCCCGGCAGCGTTCACTTGATTAACGACATCGCACCGCGGTGTGATTTTGGATTGTTGTTTGAACCTTCGCTCCCTGATGGCACGCTTGTTTCGTGGCGAAAAGGTTCCGGAAATTTTACGTTTGTGGTACGAGGGCGCGCTGCTCATGCCGGTCGTGAATTCGAAAAAGGTCGCAATGCGATCGTTGCTTTATCACGTTTGATTGACGCGATCGACCAACTCAACGATGGCGGTGAAGTCACTTTCAACGCGGGTCGGATCCAAGGCGGCGAGGCCCTCAACATGGTCCCCGATTTGGCGATCGGCCGCGTCAACGTGCGAGTCAAAACCGTCGAGCAACAAGCTTACGTGGAAGCCAAGTTTGATGAGCTCGTTGATAAATTCAATCAATTGGAAGGTTTCTCGGTAGAGCGATTTGGGAGTTTCACTTCGCCCCCTAAACCGCTTTCTGATGATGTTGCCGATTTGCAAAAGCGAATTGAATCCTGCGGCGAAGCCATTGGGATCGACATTCAGTGGCGGGGCACGGGTGGCGCGAGTGATGGGAATAAGTTCGCGGCAGCCGGGCTCCCTAATATTGATACGCTCGGACCACGCGGCGGCAACATTCATAGTTCGGATGAATACTTGATACCAGATAGCCTCGTTCCGCGAGCGAAATTGACCGCTTTGATTTTGCTAAGCCTTGCAAGCGAAACTGTGGCTTAAATTTGGCATCCATTGAACTCTTGGAATGTTGGCCTCTTACAGATGTTGCTTTTAACGCAGAGGACGCGAAGAGCGCAAAGACGCGCAGAGTAGAGTTTTACCGAGCAACTCAATGACAACCCGCTGACGGAATGTACGAGAAATCTTTGCAATCACCCCTGTAGACAACTCCTTTGCGCGTCTCAGCGCTCTTTGCGTGCCGCGCGAACCTGACCGTGCCTAGTAAACGGATTCAGCCGCATCGTGAAAAGCGTTTTCTTTGAGCGAATCGTATTCTAGAAATCGAGTGAAGCGCCTAAGATGTTTCAAAGGTTTGACGCGAACTCCGAGCAAGGATTTCGTGTCACCGCTTTTGCAAAACGCCAAACCGATTCGGATCCGATTCTATGACGACTTCTGCCGCGACCCTTGCCGCTGACCAATTGCGAAACGACCCGCGACTTTTGGAAGCCAAAAAGCTGATCCTCGAAGCCGTTGCCGAACACCAGCAATCGCTCAGTTCAGTGCAACCTCCCAGCCCCGAGCTGAGCGTCGACTACCAAGAGATGCTTAAAGAATTTGGCGGATTTCGCGGCGGCAACATCTTCTTTCCTTATCTAGGAAGTGGAATCGGCAACGGACCGTTTGTTGAACTTGCGGACGGCAGCGTGAAGCTCGATATGATCACCGGAATTGGTGTTCATGGTTACGGGCACAGCCATCCTCGTTTAGTCGAGGCCGGAATCGACGCTGCGATCAGCGACACCGTCATGCAAGGCAACTTGCAACAGAACACGGAGAGCTGTGACATCGTTCGCCTTCTCGTCGAAACAGCATGTGAATCTGGCGCGGAACTGAAGCATTGCTTCCTTTCAACCAGCGGCGCGATGGCCAACGAGAACTCACTCAAAATGGCGTTCCAAAAGAACCATCCTGCCAATCGCGTCATTGCGTTTACGCATTGCTTCGCGGGACGAACGCTTGGGCTGGCGCAAGTCACTGATAAAGCCAAATATCGAGTTGGTTTACCTGACACGATCAACGTCGACTACATCCCATTTTTCAATCACGAGGCTCCAGAAAAAAGCACGGCCTATGCGGTTCATCGTTTTAAGCATCACATCGAGCGGAACCCTGGAAAGCACGCGGCGCTGTGGATGGAGTTGATTCAAGGCGAAGGCGGCTACTATCCTGGCGATTCCGATTTCTTCAAAGCACTCATTGAAGTGGCCCGCGAAAACAACATCGCCGTGATTGCCGATGAAGTCCAAACGTTTTGCCGTACGACGCGGCCTTATGCGTTTCAACATTTTGGCTTGGACAAGATGGTTGATCTGGTCACGATCGGAAAAATCTCACAAGTCTGTGCGACTTTATTTACTGACGACTACAAGCCAAAACCTGGACTCGTTAGTCAGACTTTCACCGGAAGCACATTTGCGATCAAAGCGGCTCAGGCGATCGTTTCTGGTTTGATTGAATCTGGAAATTTTGGTGCCGATGGCAAGAACATGCAGTTGCACAATCATTTTGTCGCTGGCATCAAGGCGATCAATGACAAACATCCGGGCTCGCTTTCAGGTCCGCACGGATTAGGTGGCATGGTCGCTTTCACTCCGTTCGATGGCTCCGCAGAAGTTGCTCGCGACATGGTGGTTCGACTATTCGACGCGGGCCTGATGTCGTTCATGGCCGGCGGAGACCCAAGCCGCGTTCGATTCCTAATGCCAATCGGTTGTGTCACCGAATCGCACATCGATATGGCTTGTGGCATCATCGAAAACGTTGTTGGCGAGATGAATACGGCTTAGTCCAACCGTCTTCCGTTCGATTCCGCATTCCCCACTCCGAATTCCCAATTCAAAATCCATGCTTATCGTTCGCCGCGTTCAAGAATCTGACCTCGACCCATTATTCGAACTGATCCAAAAATCAGAGTTTGGATTGACGACGCTGAAGATATCAAAAGACGAACTTGAATCGCGAATTGAAAAATCAATTTTTGCGTTTCGAAAAAAGGCTTCCAAACCCAGCGGCGAGCCTTACGTGTTCGTGATGGAAGATCTCAACAGTGGCAAGATTGTTGGCACTTGTTCGATCTACTCGAAAGTCGGCGGTTTCGAGCCGATGTACTCCTACCAGATTCAGGAATCGCATCACAATTCCGACGAGCTGGAGGTTCACAAGTCGATTCGCGTTCTTCATTTGCGTGAAGAGCACAACGGCCCCTCGGAGATTGGCAGCCTTTTTCTGGCGCCGGAATATTGGGGAAGCGGGCACGGCCGGCTTTTGAGTCTGTCGCGGTTTCTGTTTATGGCTGAATTCAAAGAACGGTTTGAAGAAGAAATCATTGCCGAGATGAGAGGTGTGGTTGGGAAAGACGGAAAGTCGCCGTTGTGGACGGCGCTGGGATCTCACTTTTTCCAAATCGACTTTCCCAAAGCTGAAACGCTGACAAGTAAGTCAAAGAAATTCATCGCGGACTTGATGCCGAAACACCCGATCTATATTCCGCTGCTGCCCGAAGAGGCACAGGCTGTCATCGGAGAGGTCCACGACAACACGAAGCCCGCACTTTCGGTTTTGCAAAAAGAAGGTTTCGAGTTCCGCAACCTCGTCGATATCTTTGACGGCGGTCCAACCATGCATTGCAGCTTGTCAGAAATTCGTGCGATCAAAGCCAGCGTCGCGGGAACCGTTGGAGCGATCGAGAAAGAAGTGGATGGTAATCAACAATTGATTTCCAATGCGAGGATGGATTTCAGAACTTGCTTGGGCGACACGATTTGGAACGGTGAGGAAGTCACCATCGATCAGGTGACGGCGCTTCGACTGGAGTTAAGGGTCGGTGATCCTGTCAGGTGTGTTGACCTTAGACCCGCCGCGAAATAGGCGACTGCTCGACTCAGAAATTTGCATCGCTGGTCCTCAGTTCTATGCCTCACCTCAATAATATTAAACACGAGAATAGAGATGGCTTCTAACCAACTTCGTATTGGCAACCAATGGATCGACGGCAGCGGCTCAGCTTTTACGTCGACCTGTCCAGTTGACGAGTCAGTCGTTTGGGAAGGGAATGCGGCGTCCCACGACCAAGTCAACGACGCCTTCGAATCTGCACGAGCCGCGTTTGGTGGTTGGTGGGATCTCTCAGCCAATGAGCGAATTGCGATCGTCACAACGTTTCGAGATAACGTAAAAGCTGCGGGAGACGAGCTTGCGGAATTGATCTCGCGCGAGACGGGCAAGCCACTTTGGGAAACGAAAACCGAAGCCGCTGCCGTTGCAGGAAAAGTCGACGTGTCCATCGACGCGTTTCGAACCCGCCGCGATACGACTTCGTTTGAAGTGG
>CAYMFZ010000172.1:0-9631 GCA_964389585.1 uncultured Pirellulaceae bacterium
GGCTTAACCCCGCCAAAGCTATTCGATTGGGGTTTCATGACCGGGCGATGAATCGAAAACGCCTCATCTGGTTGATAAAGAGCAACAATCAAGCCAAGTTGAAACAAAACGATGAGGTAACGACGCTGATGCAACAGCTCAGTTGCATTCAGGCGTAGGGCCAAGAGCAAATTCAAATTTGAATTGAGATTAAGAGCCTATCCCAAAGCAAAAAGGTCGTTCGAAAGAGAGCCGTAGGCGCTAGCTTCGGGCTAGGATAACCAGCAATCAAACCACTCGCCGGGCTTGCCCGAGGCTAGAGCCAGCAGCTCACAAGTCTTGGGCGGCACTCGTTCCCCGCGCCTTTTCCACTCGCTGGCATAAACTGAAGACCGGCTTACTTACAAGTGAAGGCTGACTTGATTGTTCATTCCGACAACCGGGCGATCGCAATACCCGTGGCAGCAATTGCGGCGGTTTCGGTTCTGAGAGGACGATCGCCTATGTTGGCCAAAGTAAAACCGCATTCGCGAAATTGGTTTCGCTCGTTTTCAGTCCAGCCTCGTTCTGATCCAACGACAAGCGTGATCGAGTCCGCTGAACCAATCGACTGCCATAAACTGGTTTGAGCCTCGTAATTGTCCAAGCAGATGTGTGCGCTGCTGATCTCGCCATCGGGCGACTTTGGAAACTGAATTGCGACCAAGGCATCGGCAAGATGAACGCCAAATTTTACTTCTGGAATCCGCGTCGAGAAAGCTTGTTCAACGCCGGCTCGTATTAAGCGATTCCATTCGTCCGTCGTCCAAAGTTTTGAAGTGGCGTAAGATGGTTCGCCACGTTCGGTAAACACAAAAAAGATTCGCCGAACGCCGAGGCTGGTTGCTTCTTGAAGAATTTTTCGACTGGTTTGAGGGCGGGACAGTCCTACGATCAAGTCAATCGGCAGCAGTTCCTCCGATGGTTCGTCCCACACGAACTGGAAAACAGCAACGTGTTCGTCAACCGATCGCAAAATCGCTTTGCCACGCGGCCCGTTCACCAATCCAACGTCAGTCGAGTCGCCGATCTTTCGACGTAGCACATCTAGAATGTGAATGACTCGACGATCTTCGCGGGACAACGGCAAGTCAATTTCATGTTCATCAAACAGGATGATATTCAAGATCGTAGTCCGGCGATTATAAATGGACGGGAATCGAGCGGACTTGTTCGCCCGGCAGTGGCTGCGCTGGTGGGTCAATCCAATCGACCGTTTCACCGGCGGCATAAGCACCGCGAACTCGGGCTTTAAATTCGCGACAAACTTTTGCAAGCGCGTCGCGCGGCGAGGCTCCTGTTGCTTCTAATGAATCGAGGTTCGCGACGCGAGCGATCGAATTCCCAGACTCATCCTGTGAGAGGTAAACCAAACACGAAAAAGTTGGCACGCTAGGCGTTGGTCCGCCGATGGGCAGTGAGTTGTCATCTTGATTCGCATTTTGGTTCGTTGACATGGCCAATTCGAGTCGAGAAATAAGTTGCATCAGATCTTTACGAGAGCAGATAAGTAGTATGTCGGGTTTGTTGTTAAGCGAATAGCCTGCGAATCGAATAACTAGCCGAACCAAATTGCCTCAGAAAATTGTGGCATTTCACTCCGTGAAATAGCGCCCATCTGATGCAAGGTGAAGGTGACGAACGATTCAAATACAGGACTCAAAACCTGTGTCATCTAATTTGAAAAACTGAGTCGTTTGAAACTGTGCCATCTAATCTAAAAACTGAGTCCTCTGGTGGTTTGCACGGATTGACGCTCGTTCACGGAGTGAACTGCCACTATCTCGGAACGGTGACGATCTCAGGATCTTCAATAGACGCTGCCAGAATTATCGCGTCGCATGTTCCGGCTTTTCCTTTTGAAAGGGTTGCGTACGAAATCCTAGTCGCGAGTCGAAGATTTGGTCGAAGCGAGTTCTAAAGGCGAAGGACGGTTCGCACCGTTAGTGACGTTTCGATTGCAATAATTTTGGTTGGGAGCGGCAAGATGACTCGATGGATTGGTGTGGCGTTGTTTTTCGCAACGATGATCGTCGTCTCTGATTGCCAAGGGCAACTGATTGGTAAAGGTGGTTGGATTCGTAATCGGCAAGTTCGAACGACTTCCACAAACTCATTCAGCCACGCTGGTGAACTGGCCAGACCAATTGCGACCTCATCACCAAATTGGCCCATTGCCAGTCAGGGATATCGTTTTCCAACGCAAGCTTATTACTCATCTGGTCAGTCGAAACTCTCTCGTTTGCTCGACGGCCCTATGACTCATAGGTATCGAAATCCTGCCGAAGTTGATTCACGATACACTGGCGGATTTCACCAAACTCATTTTGATAACATCGGTCTGCCAAGTGGCGACATTGGGTTGCGAGGAAACGCTTTGAACTGGCGGACTTGGTAGTCTAAGAAACAGCCGTTCGAATGATTCGACCAAATGCCGTTCCAACTCTCATATTCAGTTTCGCAAACCACCAGTTCTAGCTGGTGAGCACAAACTCGTCTCCGTCGCTGCATAGAATACAAGCTCGACGCGGAAGCGAGTGGGGGGCTTGCCTGCGGCACACAGTTAGAATTCCCACTCGCTTGCGCTTCGAGCTAGTATTGATGAGCCTTCCAAGCGTCTTCCTTGTACCCGGCGCTGTTCGGTGGTCATTGGTTGGACGGAGCTGATTCTTGGACCAGTTTCGAGATCGACTTAAACTCCGGATGCTTGGATGTTTCGCACCACTCAAACAAAGCCGATTCTGTTGTGGTTACAGTGACACCGTTGTTTTCCATTCGACGAATTCCGATTCGATGATCCGAAACCGATCTCGAACCCATGGCATCAACGCAAGCAAACACGTTGAATCCCATCGCTAGAAAATCTAAAGCGGATTGGGCAACGCAGACGTGAGTTTCGATTCCGCATAAGAGAAGATTGTGAACGCCCGCATCGGAAAGCGAATCGGTCAACGCGGAACATTCGCGACAACTGAACATCGTTTTCTCTGCGATCGGAAACGGACTTTGGGATTTCAGTGATGTCGCGATCGGTTCGATCGTTGCGCCAAGTCCTTGGGGGTATTGTTCGCTTCCGCAAACCGTAACGTTCAACGCTAATGCGGCGGCAAGAAGTCTTTTGATATTCCATTCGACTTTTTCGTGTCCGTCGATCGAGCCAATCAGCTTCTCCTGAACATCAACGACAACGATGGCCGTATCATTTGCGTTCATTAGTAAGGGACTTCGGAAAGTCGGCTTTGCGGTCGGAGCGTCGGAATTGGATGTCATTTTAAAGCCCGAAAAACGATTTGCGGCGACAGATCATGGAAACGAATACTGCGTGATAGCGTACGGAAGTTCGTCAATAACATCAATTGCGGCAATCGAATTCGGCAGCCTTGCCCGCGTTTTACGCTTGGATGAGTTGGCAGTTGAATCAGACGCAATTCGGTGCTCGGTTCTCTCGGCACTAGAGTAGAAACTTGAAATCGATATGATTAACGGTGTTAGAAGTAACGACTACGGGACGGATATGAAATTTCACGCGACCACTATTTTGACGGTTCACCAAGGCGACCAAGTCGCGATGGGGGGCGATGGCCAAGTCACGCTGGGCAACGCGGTAATGAAGGCGGACGCGATGAAGATTCGCAAGCTGCTGGATGGCAAAGTGTTGTGTGGGTTTGCTGGAAGTAGCGCGGATGCTTTCGCGTTGATGGAGCGATTTGAGGCTCAGCTAAAAGACTCGCCAAACAACATTGTTCGCGCTGCGACGGAGCTTGCCAAGCAATGGAGGATGGACAAAATGTTGCGGCAGTTGGAAGCGCTTTTGACCGTTACCGATGGCAAGTACACTTTGCTCGTTAGCGGAACAGGCGACGTGATTCAGCCAACCGATGGAATCATTGGAATTGGTTCGGGCGGGAACTACGCGATTGCAGCCGCTCGTGCTTTGAAGCAACACAGTCAACTTTCTGCCGCTGAGATTGTTCGTGAAGCACTGACCATCGCCGGGGGCATCGACATTTACACGAATACAAATATCGTCGTTGAAGAGATCGCTTGTCCAAGCTGATACTCGCGAGAGAGCATTCAAAACTAGATCCAATCCAGAATTGAAGAGAATCTGATTCACTCAGTTCCATGAAACAGTAAATCAATGAAACCGATGACGCCCAAAGAAATTGTTGCCGCACTCGACGAACATATTGTCGGCCAAGGCGATGCCAAACGTTCAGTTGCTATCGCAATGCGTAACCGTTGGCGTCGTCAACAACTACCAGAGGATATCAAGCAAGAAGTTTCGCCAAAAAATATCTTGATGATTGGATCAACCGGCGTTGGAAAAACGGAGATCGCGCGGCGTTTGGCAAAACTAACGGGCGCGCCTTTCATCAAAGTCGAAGCCACCAAGTACACCGAGGTCGGCTACTACGGTCGCGACGTTGAAAGCATGGTCCGCGAATTGGTCGACAACGCGATTGCGCTTGTGCGAACCGTGGAACGCGAAAACGTCAAACAGATGGCGGAAGAGCGAACGAACAAGCGACTAATCGAATTGTTGTGTCCGAATCCGGTTAAATATGAGTTCGCCGGTTCCAGTTCAGAAAAAGAAGACGCCGCCGAAGACGAGCCCACGGTTGCTGAATCGTTTGAGCGGACGAAGTCGAAGATGAAGAAGATGTTGATCGATGGAGAACTCGAAGATCGCACCGTTGAAATCACGATCGAACAAAAAGCTTCGCCAGTTATGATGGGTGGAATGGGCGTTGAGCAAATGGATATGGATTTCCAAGGCATGTTGGAGAAGATCATGCCAACCAACCACACAAAGAAATCACTTTCCGTTTCCGCTGCCAGGAAAGTGATGTTTGATCAAGAGTGCGATAAGTTGCTAGATGACGATAAGATCAACGCCAGCGCGATTGAGCTGGCTGAAAATTCTGGAATCATTTTTCTTGATGAGATAGATAAGGTCATTGCGAGCGAGGGTAAGTCGGCCGACGTTTCGAGGCAGGGCGTGCAGCGAGATTTGCTTCCGATCGTGGAAGGAACATCGGTTCAAACGAAGCACGGATACATAAAGACAGACCATATCCTCTTCATCGCCGCGGGTGCATTTCATCGCAATCAACCCAGTGAGTTGATGCCGGAGCTTCAAGGGCGTTTTCCAATTCGAGTTGAGTTGAGTGATCTAACTAAAGACGACTTCGTTCGGATCTTGACTGAGCCAACCAGTTCGTTGACACGGCAGTACACGTCGCTGTTGGGGACTGAAGGTGTGAAGCTTGATTTTACGAAAGACGGAATTGAAGAGTTGGCATCGATTGCTTTTCAAGTCAATCAGTCGACGATGAATATTGGTGCCCGGCGGCTGTATACAATTTTGGAAAAACTGTTGGAAGAATTGAGCTTCGAAGCGCCCGACATGAAAATGGGCAAGGTCTCAATCAACGCGGCCTACGTCAAAGATCGCTTGGGCGAAGTCGCGGATGATGAAGACTTGAGCCGGTATATACTTTGACAATTTGGCCAAACGTATTCGCTTGGCTTAAGAGTATCCGACGCCGGTTTGATCTAAAACTTTAAGCTGTCGAAGACCATCTTTTCGAACTGACGGCATTCTTCCGCCAGTTTGCCGTTTTCGTATTCTCGTCCGAACGACAGCAAGCGGCTCCTTCCGTTTCTTGATGGCAATTCGATTGCCCAGACGTGAATCAAAGAGTCTTCGTAAAAGGGAATAGAATATTCGTAAGTTCTCAACTCAATGCCGTTTACTTTACGCTTGCCCTTCTTGATCTTCACTTCTTGATCGGGCGTGTCACTTATTTCAACGTTCATGTCAATTGAACTCTTGATGTACAAATCTGGGTTCGCATCAAGAACCAATACGTCTAGATCTGCATCATTGCCGTTGAGACTCCAGGTCTTGTTCTCGCCGTCATGTTCCGCATCGAATTCCATTTTGTCTGGATACCTAAAATTCAATCCTGAGTAATTGAATACTCGATAACCTGCAGGATGGATCAGGAAGTTCGCGTCTTTGATCGTGCCAGGAATTTTCGTCTCTTTGTTTTCGTCTAAGACATGATCCTTGCCGTCAATCGTCAAGATCATGACCCGAGCCGGCTCGGCAGTCTGGGCTGCAATTTCGGTTTTGAATTGAAGTAAGCAGCCTAACGCCAGGATTAGACAGGGAATGCATGACTGTGTCATTGAAGATAAGTCCTGTTTGGTATCTCGAAAAAGTTTCCAACACTCTAACACATCGCAACCAGAAATTTTGAATTCAAAATGCAAACGCTTGGTTTGACCAACGTTCCAATTCTTGTCGCGTAACTTCCGACAGTTCAACGTCCGATTAAGCGAAGTGTGCGATGATGTCCATTAGATGCAAATTGTAGTCACGAAGGTGCGAAGGCGAGTGGGGGCGTGAAGGAAACATCACGATTTGATATCATTTGACTAAGAGCCTATCCCAAAACTTGTGAGCCGTTGGCGTCAGACTTGGGCCAGCGAATTCGGATGGCTTATTTTGCTGGTTATTCCGGCCCGAGGCTAGCGCCTACGGCTCAATATCACATGGAATTTTACGGTCACCATAGTTATGGGATAGGCTCTAAACCAATAAATGAACAATCCTTTGGAATTATTGCAATGAAAGACAATATCGTTTTCGCTTTGGCCCAGTCTCGTAAAATGATCGACGGATTGATTGACTCAATGAAGTCGACAGAAGATTGGGTGTACCAAGCGTGTCCCAAAGCGAATCATGGCTTGTGGGTCGTTGGACATCTGGCACTTGCTGACAATATGTTTCTTGGGCGATTGGATGAGTCGGCGGCAAGTAAGCCAGATGGTTGGGATGAGCTATTTTGGTTTGGCTCTGAAGTTCGTGCTGACGCAAGCAAGTATCCGGCACCTGAAGAAGTCGTTGCTTATTTTCGAGATCGGCGCGAGAAATTGAATCAAGCGATCGAAGGATTGACCGAAGAGTTTCTCGCCAGCCCAACGCCGGACGAAGGGATGTGCTCTGAAGCTCCAAACATGGGAGCGATGCTAATCTTCATCGCTTACCACGAAGGGATTCACACGGGACAATTTACGATCGCTCATCGCGGATTGGGTCACGATCCAATGTTCAAACCAAATCCAGAGGCGGCAGCGAGTTAGGGGCTGCGCGTTGCGAGGCGTGTGGAAACGTCTGTTCGTAGGAATGGAAAGCGTTGCACGGTTGTAAAAGGAAGGGGCGATTGGATTGGAAAGTTGGCCCAATGAATTGCTTTGAGCCTAGGGTAAGTCCACATAGAACAGATGCATGACAAGGCCCAAGGGCATGGCAAGAATGGCAGACCAATCGCGCGATCCGTCATCGCCAGCCATCATATCTTCAAACTGTGCATCTTCAGCAGCCTCATCAGAGGCTTCCAAAACTTTCCAAAACTTTCCAAAACTTGTGAGCCGAAGGCGCTAGCCTCGGGCCGACGAGCAAGAAGATTGTCTTGCTGATTGTCTCCGAACTTCGGCTAATTTTTTATCAAGCCGATTTTTAGTCACAACGTGACGGCATGAGATAGCCCTGCACTTAAGTGCAGGGTTACCGATTACGCAAAGAACTGAGTCCTGAAGGGACGGCAGGAAGGTTGGCCACACCTCCCGTCCCTTCAGGACTCCGTGTGCGGTTGAATAGCAGACCACGGACTTGCGTCCGTGTCTGTCGCCTGCCATGCCTGCCGGCATTTATGCGATTTATTTCGAAGAAAGATGGTCGCATGTTTCTTCACGGCGAGTCCAAAACAGCAGGATACTTTTCTGGGCACGGCGACCCGACAAATCGGGTTACTACGAGCCTTTGGTTGAATCATCTAAAAGATTGATCCATCAAACGGATTTGCCTGCAAGCCATCCGGTGCTGAACGCACTTTGGAAATTGAATCCGCCAATGGGGCCATCCAAATCCAAGACTTCGCCGGCAAAGAACAGTCCCTTTGCGAGTTTGGACTCCATCGTCTTGCTGTCAACTTCTTTCAAGTTGACGCCGCCCGCAGTGACTTCTGCTTTTTCGAACCCGAGCGTTCCGTTAATCGGAAAACGGCATTGCTTAACCTGCTGGGTAATGGCTGAAAGCTGTTGATTGGAAAGCTCTGCGTTCTTCTTTCGCAAGTCAACTTCCCCCTCGCTGGAAAGGGCCGAAGTCAATAAAGACTCAGCGAGTCGTTTGGGGAACAGATCGTTGAGCAAGTTTCCAATAATCTGCTTGCCATCGTTTTTCTTTTTCGAAGCCAGCGAACCTTCAAACTCCCCGATTGAAACTGAGGGGTGAAAGTCACAAACTAGTTGAAGAGATTTTCGGTTCGAGTGCAGCGCGACAACCCGACTGACATCCAGGATCGCGGGACCAGAAAACCCCCAGTGCGTGAATAGAAAAGACCCAGCGCGGTTGGCGATTGATTTTGCCTTCAGTTTTTTTCGTTGTGATTTTGTGAGTTCCGAATTTGCGGCGGCAGGTTGGTCCGGCTGCCAAACGTTAACAACCGTCTCTTCGATTGTGATCCCTTTAAGTTCGTTTGCCCATTGGCTGTCGTTTAAGATGGGCACGAGCGCTGGCACGGTTTCGATAATGGAATGACCAAATTCTGTCGCCCATTGGTATCCGTCACCCGTGGTGCCGCATCCAGGATAAGACTTGCCGCCGGTCGTGATGATAACCGCGCGGGTCGAGAATTTTCCTTCAGTTGTTTCGATTTCAAATTTCGTCGACGAGCCAGGGGTGGAACTCATGCTTGTCGAATCGTTGCTTTCGTCGACTTTGTTGATGCCTAAAACGGAGGTCTCGTTTTTGATCGTTGCTCCGGCCTCGATCGCCATCTGAACGAGCGCGTCGCGAACATCAATCGCTTTGTTGCTGACGGGGAAGATTTTCCCAGTGGATTCGATTTTGGTTTCAACGCCTTGGGCTTCGATTTTTTTAATCACGTCGAGAGGTGGAAGCGCAGCGAGAGCTGAGTGTAGGAATTTCCCTTGGCGACCAAAAGCTGAAACAATTTCGCGGATGTCGCAATTGTGAGTGATGTTGCAACGGGTGCCTCCCGACATCAGGATCTTAACGCCAAGCTTCTTGTTCTTTTCGAGAAGAAGGGTTCGAAGCCCGCGTTCGGATGCGCTAGCCGCTGCCATTAGCCCGGCAGCACCAGCCCCCACGATAATGACGTCCCAGGTGTTCAATATTTTGCCTTGGAGTTGGTTATTTTTAAGCCAGAGGATGTCTTTGGTGTTCAAGCGATTGTAGTCAGTGCTAGTTCGGTAACCACGACAACAATTGGTGAGTTATACGATCGGAGTGCTTATGCAGGAAAAGCTGCCAGGTAACGACAATTAGCGCCAAACGAAAACCGTTTGGCGCTAATAGGAGTTGTGTTATTCAATTCGGCGTGATTCGAAAACCGGCCACTTTAGATAAAGCGAATCGCGTTCTGTTCGGCTGAGGATTTCGAATCTAGTTGCAGCATTACGTCATGGATTTAGGGTTTGTTTGTAGTGGATGAGGTTACGAATCCTTCGGTCAGCTGCCTCTCGGGACTCGTCACCTCGTCCACTACCCTGAAATTGAGTTGCACAATGCACTAGTATT